>CABZNY010000005.1 GCA_902527265.1 uncultured Pelagibacteraceae bacterium
TTAAAGCTTTTATAATAGTTTCCAACTCAACTGATCCATTATGATATAGTTCTAAGCTTAATGGTAATAAAGTTTCTATCCCTGATGCACCTGTTTCTGCTTGAGCAAAAGTTAATCTTTTATTTTCTTCATCTTCTGGTTTGTGATCAGAAACAATAATGTCAATTGTTTTATCATTTAATCCTTGAACTAAAGCATTTCTATCAGTTTCAGTTCTCAAGGGAGGTGATAATTTTAAAAAAGTTTTAAAATCACCAATGTCATTTTCATTTAACGATAAATTATTTATAGAAACACCACAACTGAAGTTTATTTTATTTTTTCTTTCTCTGATTATATCTACAGAATTTGCGGATGAAATCTGAGCAATATGATACCTACAATTATTATATTCTAACAATGTTAGGTCTCTCTCTATAATTAATAATTCAGCACTTATTGGAATTCCTTGAAGACCAAGTTTTGTAGCTATGATACCATCATTAATCATTCCATCTTTTGATAACTCTGCATCTTCAGCATGTTGTATTATTAAAGATTTTAAATCTGAAGCTGAATTCATAATCCTATTCATAATTCTGGGATTTTGAATTGTTTTTACTCCATCAGTAAAACCAATTATTCCTTTGCTCTGTAATAAACCAAATTCAGTCATATTCTCTCCTTCTGCATTTACTGTTAATGCAGCTGTTGGATAAATATTAATTTTTGATTTGTCTCTTCCTCTTCTTTTAAGAAAATCAACTATTGAAACATTATCGATTACTGGATTTGTATTTGGCATTGTAACTACTGATGTTACACCACCAGACAAAGCAGCTTCACTAAGCGTTCTAAAATTTTCTTTATATTCATATCCTGGTTCACCAACAAAAACTCGCATATCTACAATACCTGGAAATATATATTTCCCTTTTAAATCTATTATTTTTTCTCTAGACGGAATGTTGTTGGTATTTACTTTTTTTCCGACGGCTTCAATTTTTCCATTTTCTCCAATTATTATTCCTCCAATTTCATTTAAGGAATTATAAGGGTCAATTATATTTGCATTTATAAAGTATTTTTTTTTCATTTATTCACAAAAAATCTTTAAACAGGCCATCCTTACTGCTACGCCTAATTCAACTTGTTCTTTTATTACACTTTTGTTTATATCGTCTGCTAAGTTTGTATCAATTTCAATTCCTCTATTCATTGGTCCTGGATGCATTATTAAAGCATCCTCTTTAGCATATTGAATTTTATCAGGTGTTAATCCATAATACTCATAGTATTCTCTGTTGGATGATAGAAACGAGCTTGACATTCTTTCATTCTGCAATCTTAACATCATTACTATGTCGCAATCTTTAACTCCTTTTTTCATATCAGAAAAAATATTTACACCAAATTTTTCAATTTCATTTGGCATCAAATTTGTAGGGGCCACGATATTCACTTCTGCACCCAACATATTTAGAAGATAAATATTTGATCTTGCTACCCTTGAATGTAGTATATCCCCACATATTGCAATTTTAAGACCTTCTATTTTTTTTCTTCTATTTATAATTGTTAAAGCATCCAATAATGCTTGTGTTGGATGTTCTCTTCTACCATCTCCTGCATTTAGTACTGCACAATTAACTTTTTGAGATAGAAGGTTACAAGCCCCTGAGTCTTGATGTCTTATTACAATAATATCTGGGTGCATTGCATTTAAGGTCATTGCTGTATCAATTAATGTTTCACCTTTTTTGATAGCAGAATTTGTAATATTCATTGACATTACATCTGCACCTAATCTTTTTCCTGCTAATTCGAATGAACTCTGTGTTCTTGTTGATGGTTCAAAAAATAAGTTTATTTGAGTTTTCCCTTTTAAAATGTCAATTTTTTTATTTTTACTTTTATTTAATTCTATGAATTTAGAGGCTTCATTCAGGATAGTGTTAACATCACTAACAGATAAATCCTGGATACCTAATAAATGTTTTTGGGATATTTTAATAGCTTTTTTGGATTTAGTTGCCATTAAAATTAACTCTATAACTATATAGTATTAACTATGCAACCATTAATTTTGAATAAAATCTAAAGCACCTTGTAAAATAAAAGCTGCTGCAAACTTATCAATATCTTTCTCTCTTTTACTGACATTTATATCTAATTCACTTGATAAATTGAAAGCACCAACAGTAGATAATCTTTCATCCCACAAAGACACAGGAATATCAATTTTATTTGATATATTGATTGCTATATCTTTAGCTGATTGTGAAGATTTTCCGTAGGTGCCATCCATATTTATTGGATTACCTATAATAATTCCTTTTATGTCATTTTCTTTAATAATACTTTCTAGTTCATCAATTAATTTACCTTGTTTAGATTTATCTAAGGTTTGGAGAGGAGTGGCAATTTTTTGATTATAATCACTAATGGCAATCCCAATCCTTTTTGTGCCTAAATCTATACCCAATAATCTTGAACCACTTGATAATTTGTTTTTGAATTCATCAATTGTGATCATATTGTATATTTTTAACTTAAGTGGTAGTTTGCGACATTATTTTTTACCATATGACGATAGATCTTAAAACAGTAAAACACATATCAAAATTAGCAAGGATCTCACTTGAAGAGAAAAAAGCTAAAAAATTAGCAAATGATATGAATTCTATATTTGAATTTATTGAAAAATTAAACGAGCTTAAAACAGAAAATGTTGATCCATTAACCTCTATAGCTGAAACAACTTTAAGGTTAAGAGATGACAAAATTACTAGCGATAACATCAGAGAAAAGATTCTTAAAAATTCTCCTGAAAAAAATGATGATTTTTTTGTTGTGCCGAAAGTAGTTGAGTAATGACAGAAATAACATCTTTAAGCCTTTTTGAATTAATTAAAAATATTAAAGAAAAAAAAATATCATCAAATGAAGCCACAAAATCTTTTGTTGATAGATCTCAAAAGTCAAAAAAACTAAATACATATATAACTGAAAATTTTGAAAATTGTCTTAAACTTTCAAAAGAGTTTGATAACAAACCAAATTTTGATTTAAAACTTCCAGGAATTCCAATTGCTGTAAAAGATCTATTTTGTACAAATGAAGTAAGAACAACAGCTGGAAGCAATATCTTAAATAATTTTGTCCCAAGCTATGAATCTACTGTAACGCAAAACATATGGAATGAAGGTGGAATATTGCTTGGTAAACTTAATTGTGATGAATTTGCAATGGGCTCATCCAATGAAACAAGTTTTTTTGGTAATGTTCAAAATCCGATTGCAAAAAATTTAGTTCCAGGTGGGTCATCTGGCGGTTCTTCATCAGCATTAGCAGCTAATTTAACACCTGTAACAATAGGTACTGACACTGGAGGATCTATTAGGCAGCCAGCTTCCTTTACAGGAACTGTAGGGCTAAAACCTACTTATGGAAGTTGTTCAAGATATGGAATTGTTGCTTTTGCATCATCTCTAGATCAAGCAGGTCCGATGAGTAAAGATGTCAAAGATAGCTCCATTCTTTTAGAAGTGATCTCATCATTTGATAAAAAAGATTCAACTTCAATAGATTTTAAAAGAAATAATTATTCATCAGAGCTAACTAGAAATATCAAAGGTATAAAAATTGGAATCCCCAAAGAATACAGAGTTGATGGAATGCCAGGCGAAATTGAGAATCTTTGGAAAAAAGGAATTGAGTATGCAAAAGATTGTGGAGCTGAAATAATTGATATTTCTTTACCCCATACAAGTTATGCTTTGCCTACTTATTATATTGTAGCGCCAGCTGAAGCATCATCTAATTTAGCAAGATATGATGGTGTTAAATATGGTTTAAGATCTTCTGGGGAGAGTTTAATTGATATGTATGAAAAAACTAGATCAGAAGGTTTCGGAGAAGAAGTAAAGAGAAGGATAATGATAGGCACATATGTTTTATCTTCTGGGTATTATGATGCTTACTATCTCAAAGCCCAAAAAGTAAGGCAGTTAATTAAAAAAGATTTTGATGATGCTTATAATAAAGTTGATGCTATTTTAACACCTTCAACTCCTAGTTCTGCATTTAAAATAGGAGAAAAATCTAATGATCCAGTTTCAATGTATTTGAATGATATATTTACTGTTCCAGTAAACCTTGCAGGATTACCTGGGATTTCAATACCAGCAGGTAGAGATAAAAATAATTATCCATTAGGTTTACAAATAATAGGTAAACCTTTTGATGAACAAACAGTTTTAAATATTGCTTATTCAATGGAGGAAAAAATCAATTATAAAAATAATATAACTGATTGGTGGATAGAATAATGTCTAAAAAAAATTCGGAATATTTAATAGAAAGAAATGATAATATTTATGAAGTTGTTATAGGACTTGAAGTTCATGCTCAAGTAACATCAAATTCAAAACTTTTTTCATCTTCTTCTACAAAATTTGGTGCTGAACCTAACACTCAAGTAAGTTTAGTTGATGCAGCATTTCCAGGAATGCTTCCAGTAATTAATGAATATTGTGTTAAACAAGCTATAAAAACTGGTATTGGTTTAAAAGCTAAGATCAATAATAAGTCTGTTTTCGATAGAAAGAATTATTTTTATGCTGATTTACCTCAGGGATATCAAATTTCACAATATAAATACCCAATTGTGGGTGAGGGCAATGTTATTTTGGATATGCCCGAAGGTCAAAAACAAGTTGGAATAGAAAGATTACATTTAGAGCAGGATGCAGGAAAAAGTATTCATGATGTTGATCCAAGTAACACACTAGTTGATCTAAATAGATCGGGTGTAGCTTTAATGGAGATTGTTAGTAAGCCTGATCTAAGATCACCAGATGAGGTGAATGCTTATATAAAAAAACTTAGATCTATTATGAGATATTTAGGAACTTGCGATGGTAACATGCAAGAGGGATCACTTAGAGCAGATGTTAATGTGTCTGTAAGAATAAAAGGATCGACAGATTTAGGGACAAGATGTGAAATAAAAAATGTTAATTCTATAAAGTTCATGCAAATGGCAATTATTTATGAAGCAAATAGACAAGTTGATTTAATAGAAGACGGTGAGGAAATAGATCAAGAAACAAGACTTTTTGATACAAAAAAAAATGAAACAAGGTCAATGAGGTCAAAAGAAGATGCTCATGATTATAGATACTTTCCAGATCCAGATTTACTTCCACTAGAAATTACTGATGAATTTATTGATCAACTAAAATCTGAAATCCCTGAATTACCAGATGATAAAAAGAAAAGGTTTATTGAGGAGTTTAAAATTTCTCCTTATGAAGCAAATATATTAGTCTCAGATATTGATACAGCTAAATATTTTGAAGAAGTTGTTGCTAAAATGGGCAAAAACCGTGATATGAAATTAGCTGTAAATTGGATTACAGGAGAATTATTTGCTGTTTTAAATAATAAAAATATTGAAATTGCTCATAGTCCAATAAGTGCAAAAAATTTAGCAAAATTGATTAATTTAATAAAAAACGGAACTATTTCAGGCAAAATTGCTAAGACAATATTTGAATTAATGCTGGATGGTGACATAGACCCTCAAATAATTGTTGAGGAAAAAGGGTTAAAGCAACAAAGTGACCCAAAAGCACTGGAGGCATTAATTGATAAAATAATCAACGATAACAGAGAAAAAGCAATTGAATATAAACAAGGAAAAGAAAAGCTATTTGGGTTTTTTGTGGGGCAAGCAATGAAAGCTTCCGGTGGAAAAGCTAACCCCCAATTAATTAACGAAATTTTAAAGAAGAAACTTTAATTTTAACGAAACCTATATAGTCATTGTATAATTAAAATAGATGGGTAAGGACATTGAAATTTCTGAAAAAATTGAAAAATATATCAATAGTTTTAGTTTTAAACTAAATTCGGTTCAAAAAGAAATTATAGATTATAATAATACACTTGGAAATGAAAAGAGAATGCAGGTAGCAATATCTCAATGTCATTTTCTTCATTTAATAATAAAAATATCTAATATAAAAAATGTGCTTGAGATTGGAACTTTTACTGGTTTAAGTGCTCTTTCTATTGCTCTTGCACTTCCTGAAGATGGAAAACTTATAGCCCTTGATAAAGATAAAGAGACAAACAATATTGCAGTAAGTTTTTTTAAGAAAGCTTATCAAGATAAAAAAATTCAAACTATTGTAAAACCTGCACTAAATAGTTTAGATGAATTAAAAAATCAAAAATTTGATATGATTTTTATTGATGCTGATAAGCTAAATTATAAAGAATATTATGAAAAATCATTTCAGATAATAAATAAAGGTGGTTTGATCATAATAGATAATGTTTTATGGCATGGTGAAGTCGTAGATGAAGATAAAATGGATAAATATACATTAAATATAAGAGAATTAAACGAGCATATTTCGCGTGATGAAAGGGTAGAACAAATAATTATCCCATTAGGAGATGGAATGACTGTTTGTAGAGTTTTATAATGTTTAATATTTTTGGTTTTTATAAATTTAAAAAACTTAGTAATTTAAAAAAATTAAAAAATAGATTAGAGAATAATCTTAAAGAATATGAAATTTGTGGAACAATAATAATTTCATCAGAGGGTGTTAATGGAACGATTTCAGCAAAAAAAGATAAACTTTTAAAATTCAATAAACTTTTAAAAAAAATATTATCTATTAAAAAATTTAATTCAGAAAACAATTCAAATAGTAAATTTAATCCATTTCATAAACCTAAAGTAAAAATTAAAAAAGAAGTTGTTCCAATCGGTTTTAAAGTTAGAAACTACAACTATCCCAGCAACAACCTCAATCCAAGGCAATGGAATAAAATAATTAAAAAAAAGGATACAGTTTTGATAGATGCACGGAAATCTTTTGAGTATGATGTGGGTACTTTTAAAAAATCTTTAAATCCAAATATAGAAAACTTTCGTCAATTTCCTAAATATTTAAATCAATTTAAAAAAAGTGATAATATAGCAATGTTTTGTACAGGTGGCATTAGATGTGAAAAAGCAAATATTTATTTGAAAAAAAAAGGATTTAAAAATGTATATGTTTTAAAAGGTGGAATTATTAATTATCTGAATAATATTGATAAAAAAAATAGTCAATGGAACGGTGAATGTTTTGTTTTTGATAATAGAGTTTCAATAAAACATGGCTTGAAGCAGGGCAGTTATTCAATTTGTAGTGGTTGCAGAAAACCTCTTTCTATCAAAGAAAAAAAATCTTCTAAATATTTAGAAGGCATTCATTGTCCAAAATGTCACGATTATTTAACAGATGATCAAAAATCAAGATTTGCAATGAGACAAAAGCAAATAATACTTGCAAAAAAAACTGGCAAGAGACATATCTTTAAAAAAGAATATTAATTAAATTATAATTTTTATGGATTTGCTTAAAGAAAATATACCTTTACTTGTTAGAAAACTTGCAATACCAGCAAGTGTTGGTACACTTTTTCAAACCTTATACAATATTGTTGATACTTTTTATTCAGGATTAATCTCACCTGAAGCACTTTCTGCACTCAGTAAGTCATTTCCAATATATTTTATTATTGTAGCAACCTCAATTGGTGTAACAGTTGCGGGAACTTCCTTGATCGGGAATAGTATTGGAGAAAAAAATGAAAAAAATGTCTCTTATTATTTTACCCATATTATTATCTATGGACTCATCATATCAGTTTTTATTACATTCATAGGTTTATATTTTGCTGAAAAAGTTTTTAATATAATGGGTTCAATTGAAGAAATTACAAATTTAGGACTTCAATATACAAATATTATGTTTTATGGATCATTTCTTTTTTTCCTTGTTGTATCTCTTAACTCTTTATTACATGCAGAAGGAGATACAAAAACATACAGAAATGTTTTGGTTTTAAGTTTTCTACTAAATATAATTTTAAATCCTATTTTAATATTTGGTTTTCTATTCATACCTGCTTTAGGTATGATGGGTATAGGTCTATCAACAATTATAGCTCAATTTATAGCTTTTGCGATTATTTTATATAAGGTCTTGCAAAATCCAAGGGTGAAAAAAATTACCAAGGAATTTTTTAAAATTAAATTAATATTTTTAAAAAATATATTTTTTCAATCAATGCCAATATCAATTGCTATATGTGGATATGCAGTTGCTGCTACATTTATATTTACTTATGTTGGTCAAACTAGTGAATTGGCTGTAGCTGGTTATGGTGCAGCTACGAGAATTGAGCAAGTTGTTTTACTTCCTATATTAGGAATAAATACTGCAATTATCTCAATTATAGCTCAAAATTATGGTGCAAATCATTTTGATAGAGTGAAAGAGACTTATTTTATATCTGTCAAATATGGCTTTTTATTAATGTTTTTCTCTGGAATATTTGTTTATTTCACAGCAGATATAATACCAAGACTTTTCTCTAATGATGAAACTGTTTTAGAATATGGACGTAGATACTTAAAAATTGCAGCATTTATTTTACCTGCATATCCAATTTTCTTTTTATCAAACGGTTTTTTTATGGGTTTAAAAAAATCTAATTATGCAATGATAAATAATATGTTGCGAAATGTTCTTGTTCCTATATGTGTTTTTTACTTAGCCAAATATCTATCTGCAGATTTTGATAGTTTTTTCTGGTTGTGGTTTATTTTTCAATGGTCACTTTCGATACTATTATTTAGTTATGTGAGTTATTATATAAAAAAAAAATTAGATAAACCTAGCGCTATCCTTAATCCACAACCATAAATCTTCTGAGAATGATCTTCTCACAAAAAGATTTATTTCGTTTATTTCAGTATGATGAATAATTACATCTGTATGATTGAGTAATGTTTGCGTTACAGAATTTTTAGTATTTTTAAAATTATTGAAGTTAAAAGGAGATCCCGATGAAAGTAGATCAAAAGTCTTTTTACCCTTTATATTAATACATATCCATTGATTAGAAACATCAACTATTGAGCCAAAACTTAATTTAGAAATTTCGTTATAAAGATCATTATAAACATTATTGTTATCTTCATTAAAATATACTAACCATTCATCTGGACTTAGCCATAGAGCATTAAATTGTTGATTTGAGGAACCCGTATTTGGTTCAATTGGTAAGATGATTGATAAAATCTTTCCTGCTTTTGTAAAAAACTCCTTTTTTTTCCCCCGAATATTTATTTTTTTAATTGGTTCAGATAACTTTAATTCTAGTTCATCTAATGATTTTTTTTCAAAGTTAGGATATTCTAAATTAAGCATTGATCCTCTTGTTTTCTTTATCAAAAAAAATAAAATCTGAAACTGTTACATTGATATTTTTATTTTCCATAGGTACAAAAAGTTTTTGACCATTCATCTTTTTTCCACCTTTAACAACTGCTAATGCAATCGATTTATTTAAATTAGGGCTAAAATAGCTTGATGTTACATGTCCAATCATTTCAACAGGTTTCTTATCTAATTCAGAGACTATCTGAGCACCTTCTTCTAATATTTCATTAGGATCATCCGTAAGCAATCCAACAAGCTGTTTTCTGTCTTCTCTCATTGTATCACTTCTATAAAGTGATCTTTTACCTATAAAGTCATATTTTTTTTTACTAACTATCCAATCCATCTGAAGATCAATAGGTGTCATAGTTCCATCTGTATCCTGGCCAACAATAATAAATCCCTTTTCAGCTCTTAATAAATGCATTGTTTCTGTTCCATAAGGAGTAATTTTGTATTCTTCTCCAGCTGCAATGCAGTTTTCCCATAATGATTTACCATATTTTGACTCTACATTAATTTCATAACTAAGCTCTCCTGTGAAACTTATTCTCATTATTCTACATTCAATTTTGTCAATTATTGCATCTTGGTAAGACATATGAGGAAAGGCTTCATCACTAAAATCTTTATTAGGAAATAATTTATTCAATATTTTTTTAGAATTTGGACCACAAATGCTTGCTGTAGAATAGTGATCAGTAACAGAGGTTAAGTAAACATCTAATTCTGGCCATTCTGTTTGTAAATAGTCTTCAAGTTTAGAAAGTACATTTGCTGCGCCACCAGTTGTTGTGGTCATTAAATAATGATTTTCACCCAATCTTGTGGTTACACCATCATCATAAACCATACCATCTTCATTTAACATTAAACCATATCGGCATTTCCCAATTCCTAATTTTGACCAAGCATTTGTATAAACTCTGTTTAAAAATTCAGAAGCATCAGTTCCCTGTATATCTATTTTTCCTAATGTAGAGGCATCCAAAATTCCAGCACTATCTCTTGCAGCTTTACTTTCTCTTTGAACTGCTTCATGAAGATTTTCATTATTAATAGGGTAGTACCATGGTCTTTTCCATTGCCCAACATTTTCAAATTTTGCATTATTTTGAACGTGCCATTCATGAATTGAGGTTTTTCTAACAATATCAAAAAATTTTCCAACACTTCTTCCTACAATTGCCCCAAAAGTTAATGGTGTAAATGGTGGTCTAAAAGTAGTTGTACCTAAAGTACCCATTTTTACTCCAGCTGTGTCAGCAATAATCCCCAAGGCATGCATATTCGATAATTTACCTTGATCTGTAGCCATTCCAGTTGTTGTATATCTCTTTACATGTTCTATCGATTTAAAACCTTCTCTAAGTGCTAACTTTATATCTTTTGCAGTCGAGTCATTTTGAAAATCTATAAAAGATTTAGTCTTACTCTCTGAGATAGTATTAGGTAACAGCCATATGTTTTTCTTCTCTGACTCTTTTGAACATAAAACTGAAATTTTATCAAAACCGCCTTCATTAATGTTTAAAAATTTTTTAACTTTATAATTTGTATTTTTAACTATTTCTTCTAATTCAAAATCACCGTTACATGATCCAACATTTATATGATTTTCACTTTTTTCATTTGGAACAAATACTTGATCTATTTCTCTAAAATCTAATTTTCCTCCTGATTGAGTATGCATATGTACCATAGGTGTCCAACCTCCACTTATTGATAAACAATCACACTGAATTTTATGTTTATTTCCAGTAACATTCGATCCATCTTCTGATAAATTCATAATTTCTATTGATTTTATCTTTTTGTAGCCAAAAGTATTAACCACTGTAGAGTTCCAATATATTTTAATTCCTAGGTCTTCAGCATTTTTAACAATATTTGATGAAGATTTTTTTCTAATATCAACAATCTTTACTGATATTCCCTTTTCAAATAACGACACTGCAGTTTCATAAGCACTATCGTTGTTAGTAAAAATAATATTATTTAATCCAGTGGATACACCATAAAAATCTAAATATTTTTTGACAGAGTTAGCAAGTATAATTCCTGGTCTATCATTGTTGTTGAATATAAGAGGTCTTTCTATTGCACCTGCAGCAACAATTACTTTATCTGCTCTTATTTTCCATAATCTCTGTCTTATACTGCCATTTTTTTTATCTAATGGTAAATGATCTGATATATTTTCTTTGGCCAAAAGGTAGTTATAATTATGAAAAGCTGCCAAACTTGTTCTAGTTTTTATTATTAAATTATCTAATTTTTCTAATTCTGATATTTCATTCATTAACCATTCATTTGATTTTTGATTATCTATTATAAAATTTTTATTATTTTGATAAATTGTGGATCCACCAAGTATATTTTTATCTTCGATTAATATTGTCTTTAAATTATTTTTTGCTGCTATTTTAGCAGATATAATACCTGAAATCCCACCTCCAATAACTAATACATCACAATGTTCATGTTTATGGTCATAAATATCTGGATCTGGTTGTGTGGGTGATTTGCCAAGGCCTGCAGACAATCTTATTAATGGTTCATAAATTTTTTTCCAAAAACTTTTAGGCCACATAAAAGTCTTATAATAAAAACCTGCTGGTATAAATGGTGATATTAAGTTATTAATTCCACCTATATCAAAGTTAAGACTTGGCCAACAATTTTGACTAAATGCTTTCAATCCTTCATAAAGTTCTATTTCTGTAGCTCTTACATTAGGCTCTGTTAAATCAGTATTATCATTTATTTGGCATATTGCGTTTGGCTCTTCAGATCCACATGACATTATACCTCTTGGACGATGATACTTAAAACTTCTGCCAATTAAATGAATGCCATTTGAAAGAAGTGCTGAGGCTAAAGTATCACCCTCAAAACCATGATATTTTTTACCATCAAAAGTAAATGAAACAGTTTTTGTTTGATCAACAAATCTTGTTTTATTAATTCTATATTTGTTCATTTAAATTACAGGAGGTTTTTCACCCATTTTGTAAACTGCATGTATTTTGTCATTTGATGTATCCCTAACCATATTAAACCATTTTCTACATCCATGAGCATGGTTCCATCTTTCAAACTGAACACCTTTAATATTCTTTCTCATAAATAAATATTCTGCCCATTCATCATCACTTAGCTCTGTAGGTTGTTTTGGTCTTACAATGTGAGCTTCACCACCACATGAAAACTCACTTTGGTCTCTTTCTCCACAATAAGGGCAATTTATTACAAACATTAGTGTGCTACAGCAGCTGCACCATGTTCATCAACAAGATCTCCACTTACAAATCTGTTAAGATTAAATGCTGCATTTAATTTATGTGGCTCATCATTAGCAATTGTGTGAGCAAATAAATCACCAGATCCAGGCGTTGCTTTAAAACCTCCTGTTCCCCATCCACAGTTAAAATAAAGACCTTTTATATTTGTTTTGCTAATGATCGGACTTGCATCCGGGCAAATATCAACAATACCACCCCATTGTCTTAACATCTTCATTCTACTAAAAATAGGGTACAGCTCTAATATAGCTTTTAAGGTACCTTCTACTACATCATGACTTCCTCTTTGTGTATAAGATATGTAGGCATCTGTTCCAGCACCAATTACTAATTCACCTTTATCAGATTGACTAACATATGCATGGACAGCATTAGACATTACAACTGTATCTATTATTGGTTTGACTGGTTCTGAGACTAATGCCTGTAATGGTTTACTTTCAAGTGGTAATTTTAAGCCTGCCATATTAGCAATTACACTTGAATGACCTGCGGCTACTACACCAATTTTTTTTGTTTTGATAAATCCTTTTGTAGTATCAAGTCCTTCAACTTGGTCTCCATTTCTTTTTATTCCTTTAACTTCACAATTTTGAATTATATCTACACCCATTGCATCTGCACCTCTTGCATAACCCCATGCAACAGCATCATGTCTTGCAGTTCCAGCTCTTCTTTGTAAAGTTCCACCAAGTACAGGATATCTAATATCTTGAGAAATATTTATTATTGGACAAAATTCCTTAACTTGTTTTGTGTCTAACCAAACTGCATCAATACCATTTAACCTATTTGCATGAGTTCTTCTTTTTAAATCTCTAACGTCTTGAAGGTTATGAGCTAAGTTCATAACTCCACGTTGACTAAACATTATATTATAATTTAACTCTTGAGATAAATTTTCCCAAATTTTTAAAGCATGGTCATACAATCCAGCGCTAGCATCCCATAAATAATTTGATCTTATGATTGTTGTATTTCTTCCGGTATTACCTCCACCAATCCAACCTTTTTCTAATACCGCAATATTTTTCATGTTATGTTTTTTTGCAAGATAGTAAGCTGTTGCTAATCCATGCCCACCACCTCCAACAATTACTGCTTCATATTCTTTTTTAGGCTCAGGATTGCCCCAGGCTTGTTTCCAGTTTTCATGCTGCGAAAAAGCATTTTTTATCAGTGAAAAAATTGAATATTTGTTTTTCATATTTGCAAGAAATTACTTGATTAATATTGAATATTCAATGATTTCAAGTTACACATGTATCAACGGAAGAGTGGGTGAGTTGGCTTAAACCAGCAGTTTGCTAAATTGCCGAAGGAGCAATCCTTCCAAGGGTTCGAATCCCTTCTCTTCCGCCATTAATACATGCTCTGATTTTTAAAGAAATCTTTTAGATATATTGGCTTTTGAGACAAAATGTACCTGTAAACATTGTAATTTTCTAAAACTCTTTGTACATAATTTCTTGTTTCTTTAAATTTAATAAGCTCAACCCAATCAACATAATCAATCTGTTTTTTTTGAGGATCCTTATTAATTTTTTTCCAATACTTTACTCTCTTAGGACCAGCATTGTAAGCGGCTGTAGCAAAAGGGTAGGATCCTTTATACTGATTGATTAAACCAGCAATATAATGAGATCCTAAATTAATATTATATTCGGGGTCAGTTGTTAATTTAGCCTTCGAGTATCCTAACTTAGCTTGTTTCGATACAGTCTTAGCCGTATAAGGCATAAGTTGCATTAATCCTTGAGCTCCAACTCTACTCCTAGCAGAGGTATCAAATTCACTTTCTTGTCTGATAATAGATAAAATTAATGCTGGATCAGGAATTTTTCTTCCACCAACAAATTTTGGTACACTCATTATTGGATAATTAAACTGGTTGTGAAATCTTTTTTGATATGAGGCAATTTTAGAGACTTGTATAGCAAAATCCAAACGTGATATATCAGAAGCTAATTTAGCAGCTAAAGCCTCACTGCCTTTTTCTACATTATCATTTGCTAAAAACCTTAAGATATGTTTTGTGTATTTATCTTTATTTAAATAATCAAGTAAATCAATAATTGCGACAAGTTTTTTTGAGTAAAACTCTTGTTCATAATCATCATCTACAAACATTAATTTATCTAGTTCAAATTTCTCTTGTGGTTTTACTTTCATATGTGAAAGTTGACCATAGTAGGTTGTTAAATATTTTGATCCCTCCAAGAACCATTTATTTGAGTTTTCTATATCTCCAATTTTTTCATATGTTTTTCCCAACCAATACGAACCTCTAGATAAGCTGATTGGATAGCTAACATTCCTGTAAAAATTTAAAAAATGATTTTCTGCTTGTTGTGCATTTTTTAAAAAACTGAGTGCTATCCAGCCACTCATCCACTCAGCTTCCGCATAGTCTGCACCCTCTGTCATTGCGTGATTTGAAACAATTTTATATGCAGTTTTATATTTTTTTTTATAAATTAAGGATCTTCCAATTATTGACCTTTCTTTCCACCATTTATCTGGTCTCACTAAATATTCTTCGGTGTTTTTTACTTTATTAAGAATTTCTAGCGAGCTATCTACGCGTCCTTTTTTTCTTCTCCATTTTAATCTATCATAATTTAAACCAGCATCATTCTTAAATTTTTTTGGTACTTTTTTTATCGCTTCATCAACCCCATACCCTCTGCTTATTAATATTTGTCTTGCTGTATAAAGTAATTGATACTCACTAGGAAGGTATCTAATAACCCTTTTAAGATCCCAGTGTTTACCCTCCCAAGCATAATAATCAGCTCTATTTATATAATCAGAGGTATCTAGAATTTTTTTAAATTTTTTTCTGAAATATTTTAAATTATTTGTATTTAGATCTGCATTTATAAATCCTTCTTTAATTAATCTTATTCCATCACCAGACTGTCCAGTCTTAATTAAACTCTCTCCTAACATCATTTTACCATATCCACTTAATGTTTTATTACTTTGAAACCAATTAATTATTTCTGTAGGAGACTGGTTTTGTAAGTTTATTTTGTGTTCAGCAAGATATTTAATTCTATCAAATCTTGGATAATCTTTAACTCTTTCGATAAACCTTTTGTATTCAGAAAAAGTTGCTTTATTTCCTGAAGTAAGAAGATGCCTCCACTCTATAAAATCATATATTGATTGAGCCCTTGCTTTTTTTGCAGTATTTTTTGCATCTTTCCAATTAGATTTTTCCATAAATCTAATTGCTTGTTTTGCGAATTCAAAATCTCTTTCACTATAATATCTGGTTTTTTTAACAGTCCTTAATGTTTGTTTTTTTACAATAAGTGGTTTTTTTGCAGGTAACAAAATTCCAAATATTTCTTTGGGTAAATCTTTATCATCCTTTAAACTTTGTTTTTCATTAAATGTTCCAGGTTTCAACGGTGGTATTACTATCTGACTTTTAAACGCAGGTTTTTTCTTAGGTATTATTATTTCATTTGAATATGATGATTGAAAAAAGCTAAAAAAAAATATAGTTGTTAGTAGTAATATAGATTTTCTAAAAATCATTTTTAATAACTTATGATATAAATATTTATGTTTAAAGGTTCAAATGTAGCTTTAGTAACACCATTTAAAGGCAATAGCCTTGATGAGGAAACGTATATAAAAATTATTAATTTTCATTTAGAAAATGGAACAAATGGACTTGTGCCAGCTGGTACAACGGGTGAGTCACCAACTCTTTCGCATAGAGAACATGAAAAAGTTATAGAGTTATGTATTCAAGAAGCTAAAGGAAAAATTCCAGTGATCGCAGGCACAGGATCAAATTCTACTACAGAAGCCATATCTCTCACAGAGCACGCTGAAAAGGCTGGTGCAGATGGTGCCTTGATAGTGACACCTTATTATAACAAACCCACTCAGGAGGGCTTATATCAGCATTACAAGGCTATAAATGACAAATGCGGCATACCAATTATAATTTACAATATTCCTGGTAGATCAGTTATTGATATGACAGTAGATACTATGGCAAGATTATTTGAACTGAAGAACATAGTGGGAGTAAAAGATGCAACTGGTGATTTGAATAGAGTAGATGAGACTTTCAAAAAAATTGGCAATGAATTTATCCAACTAACAGGTGAGGATGGTCTTGCTTATGAATATAATAAAAGAGGTGGCGTAGGGTGTATTTCTGTTACAGCCAACATAGCTCCTAAAATGTGTTCTGATATGCAAAAATTTTCAAAATCACAGAATAATGATGAGCAAAAAAAGGCTGAAGAGATAGATAAAAAACTTCAACCTGTTCATAAATCTTTGTTTATTGAGAGCAATCCATCACCAGTTAAATATGCAGCTAAATTGATAGGTCTATGTGATGATAATGTGAGATTACCTTTGGTAACAGTTTTAGATGAAACAAAAGCTGAGGTTAAAAAAGCTCTCATATCTGCCGAATTAATTAATGAATAAAAAAACCACTCCTGGTTTAAAAATTATTACAATTAATAGAAAAGCATCTTTTAATTATTTTTTTAAAGAGATGTTTGAAGCAGGTATAGTTTTAAAGGGCTCTGAAATAAAATCTGTAAGATTAGGTAAAATTAACATAGCAGATTCTTATGCTGTAGATAAAGATGGAGAAATTTTTTTAATTAATTCTCATATACCTATCTATAAACAAGCCAGTTATTCAAATCATAATCCTTACTCTGAAAGAAAACTTTTATTGAATAAAAGAGAAATTAATAAAATTATCGGTAGAATTCATGAAGATGGTTTAACTATTGTGCCAACAAAAATGTATTTTAAAAAAGGAAAGGCAAAATTAGAAATTGCAGTAGCTAAAGGTAAAAAACAATTTGATAAAAGACTGACAAAGAAGACAAGAGATTGGAACCGTGAAAAAGCAAGATATATTAGAAAATCAAGTTAATTTTGCATATCTAGCATTAGGTTCTAATCTTGGAGACAAGAAAAATAATCTAAATAAAAGTATAGATTTAATCCAAGAGGAGGGAATTTTTATAAAGAAAAGATCAAAATTTTACATTACAAAATCTTGGCCAGATGAAAATTTCCCAAACTTTATTAATTCTATCATACTAGTTAAGACAAAGTTAAACATTGCAGAATTATTTTTAAAAATAAAAAAAATTGAAAAAAAACTAGGTCGAACTAAGTCTAAAAGAAATCATCCAAGAATATGTGATATTGATATAATTGATTTTAATGGTGAAATAATCCTTAGAAAAATTGGAAATCATAAACTCAATACTCCGCATAAAAGAATGCATAATAGAAATTTTGTTCTGTTTCCTTTATTTGAATTAGATAAAGATTGGGTTCACCCTAAACTTAATAAAAATATAGTCATTTTAATGTCAAATTTAACCTCAGATCAGTTATTGGGTATTAAAATTGCTCAATAAAATGATATAAGTAGTAATGCTTAAATCTGAAGAATTAATTAATAAGGTAAAAAATTATAATAAGTTTCTTAATCCAGAAACTCTATCAAAAGCCTATGATTTTGCTTTAAAGGCCCATGAAAAACAAAAAAGAGATGAGGGCTCACCTTATATTATTCACCCGATAGCAGTTGCAAATATTTTAACAGAGTTAAAGCTAGACAGTGCAACTATTGCTACTGGTTTACTTCATGATACAATAGAAGATACTCATACAACTTATAATACAATAGAAGCAGAATTTGGAAAAGAGGTTGCTGATTTAGTTGATGGTGTTACAAAAATTTCTGAGTTTGAAAATCAAGCTATATCAAACTCTAAAGCAGAAAATTTTAGAAAATTAATATTAGCAACATCAAAAGACATCCGAGTTTTACTGGTGAAACTAGCTGATAGACTACACAATATGCGTACCATTAAAGTTGTCGATAAAGAAAAGCAAATTAGAAAAGCAAAAGAAACAATGGAAATTTATGCGCCACTTGCAGATAGAATGGGCATGCATCGTATAAGAGATGAATTAGAGGACCTTTCATTTGAAGTTTTAAATGAAGATGCAAGAAAATTGATAAAAGACAGACTGGATAAAATTAAAGAAAATAATCTAATTAACTTTAATAATATTTCTGACGATTTTTTTGAAATACTTAAAAACAAAAATATAGAACCAAAAATAGTTGGAAGAGAGAAAACTCCTTTTTCAATTTGGAGAAAAATCCAAAAAAAAAGAACTTCTCTTGAACAAATAACAGACATTATTGGGTTTAGAATTATTTTAGATAATATTGATGATTGCTATAAAGCTTTAGGAATTTTCCATAATAAATGGAATTGTATACCAGGTAAATTTAAAGATTATATCTCATCGCCAAAAATCAATAAATATCAATCATTACACACAGCTATTATTGGACCAAATAAAAGACCAATTGAAATCCAATTAAGAACAAAGCAAATGCATGAGTTTGCAGAAAGAGGTATTGCTTCTCATTGGAAATATAAATCATCAGAAAAATTTAATTCTTTAACTTGGAAGGAGTATGATTGGTTAGCAGATTTAGTTGAAATTATTGATAAAAATGAGAATCCAGATGACTCTTATGAATATACAAAACTTCAAATGTTTCAAGAAAACGCCTTTTGTTTCACACCAAAAGGATCAGTTATAAAACTACCTAAAAATGCTACACCAATAGATTTTGCCTATGCTGTCCATACTCAAATCGGAGATGCTGCTGTTGGTTGTGAAATAAATGGAAATGAAAGCGCTTTACAATCTATATTAAGAAACGGGGATGTAGTTAAGATTATCACCTCTAAAAAAGCCTCCCCCTCATTACATTGGTTAACGAGCACTAAAACAGGGAAAGCTCGTGCTGCAATTAGACGTTATTGGCAGTACCGTGAAAACAGCAAGCCGATTAAGGAAAAACGATATAATACTACACTTTGGATTTCTCTGCCTGATGAACCTGGAAAAATGGGTGATGTAACAACCATGATTGGTGAAAACTTTGTTAATATTTCAAGTGTAGAAATGGTAGAAAAACTTAATGGAAGGATTAATTTCAAATTTAATTTAATCATACATGACCTTAAGAACTTTACAAAATTGATAAGTGAACTAAAACAAAAAGAATATAAATTTAAAATTATAAGACACAAAAACAAAAAATATGCTTTCTTCAAAAAACTCTTTAGCAGTTTTAAGAAAAACTAATGCTTTGTTAGATGGACATTTTGTATTGTCATCTGGACTACATTCACCTTCATATGTGCAATGTGCAAAATTATTAAGTTTTCCACACAAAGCTGAAAAATTTACAAAATCTTTAGCAAGTAAAATTAAAAAAACATTTAAAAATATTGATTTAATTCTTTCGCCAGCGATGGGTGGAATTGTAATTGGTTATGAAATCGGAAGAATTTTAAAAAAAGAAACAATTTTTTGTGAACGTGTTAAAGGAAATTTTAAGTTAAGAAGAGATTTTTATATTAAAAAAAAAACAAGAGTTTTAATTATTGAAGATGTTATAACTACAGGAAAATCAAGTTTAGAATGTGCTAAATTAATAAAGAAATCTGGCGCAATTTTATTAGGATTTGCATGTTTAATTGACAGATCTAATAAGCAAACTTTAAAAATAAAAAGAAAAAATATAATTACACAAGTAAAATTAAAAATTCCGACTTATAAAAAAAAAAATATTCCAGAAAGTCTAAAAAAAATTCCAATTACCAAACCTGGAAGTAGATTTTTAAAATGAAAAAGAGACTAGGGGTTAACATCGACCATGTTGCAACGTTGAGAAATGCTAGAGGTGAAAAACATCCTGATCCTTATACTGTAGCTTTAGATGTTTTAAACGCTGGTGCAGACTCTATTACAGTTCATTTAAGAGAGGATAGGCGACACATTAATGATATGGATTTAAAAATTCTCTCATCAAATAAATCAATCCCTATCAATTTGGAAATAGCTTCAGATCCAAAAATGATTAATATTGCACTAAAAAATAAACCCTCTTTTATTTGTCTTGTTCCTGAAAAAAGAAATGAAATTACCACTGAAGGAGGATTAAATTTAAAAAAAAATAAAAATAAAATCAAAAAAATATTAGAAATTTTTAATAGAAATAATATTAGAACAAGCTTATTTATAAATCCATCTCTTCAAGATATAAAATTATCAAAAACTCTTGGAAGTAAATGTATAGAGATACATACAGGTAAGATTTCTAATAAAATAAAGGAGAAAAAAAATTACTCAAGAGAACTCAATAAAATTAAAAAATGTGCCACTTATGCAAAAAATATAGGTTTAGAGGTTCATGCTGGACACGGCATGGACTATAAGACAACAAAAATACTAAATAAGATAAAAGAAATTGAGGAATTTAATATAGGCCATTTTATAATTGGAGAGTCTGTCTCACACAGCATTTCAAAAGTAGTTAAACAATTTATTAAAATATTAAGATAATGCATATAATAGGAAATGGTGTTGATATTATTAAAAACAGTAGAATAAATAATTCATTAAAAACTAAGGGTTTTTTAAATAGAATTTTTACAGAAAAAGAAATTCAACAAGGAAAAAAATTAAAAAATAAAATTAATTTTTATGCAAAAAGATTTGCTGCAAAAGAGGCATTTGTTAAAGCAATCGGAACCGGTTTTAGATCAGATATAAATTTTATAGATATTGAAGTTAAGAATTACAAGAATGGAAAACCATATATTTTACTATCCAAAAAATTAAAAAATTTTTTACAAAAAAAATTTAAAATACGAAAATATAAAGTCTTTTTATCACTTTCTGATGAGAAAGATTATTCAATCGCGTTTGTTGTTATAGATAAAAAAATATGAAAAAAATAATAATTGAAAATCTTAAAACTATAATTTATGCACTACTAATTGCAGTTTTAATTAGATCAGTTTTGTTGCAACCTTTTTATATTCCTTCATCATCAATGGAGCCAAATTTATTAGTTGGGGATAGACTTTTTGTAACTAAATTCACATATGGTTATAGCAAGCATTCCTTCCCATTTAGTCCACCTATTTTTGAAAATCGTGTTTTTACGGATAATCCTAAAAGAGGGGATGTTGCTGTATTTAAAACACCGGCCGATAATAGAACCGACTATATAAAGCGTGTGATCGGTTTACCAGGTGACACAATTCAGTTTATTAATGGAGATCTTTATCTGAATGGTAATCAAATTTTAAAAACAATTAAATCAAAAAATATCACTAATTATTGTGGCAAATCAAAAATAAAAGTTAACACATTTGAGGAAAAACTTCCAAATGGTAAAGTTTATTTAGCATCATACAGAACAGATATTACTTTTGCTAACACGGATAAATACCTAGTGCCAAAAGACCATTTATTTTTCTTAGGAGACAATAGGGATTGTTCAAAAGATAGTAGATTTTTATCTGAAGTTGGATATGTCCATAAAAATAATCTTGTGGGAAAAGCTCAAATCTTATTTTTTTCATCAGATCCATTTGTAGGAAGTATTGTTAAATTTTGGAATTGGAATGAAATATTAAGGTTAAATAGATTTTTCAAATTGATTGATTAATTATGAACGCCATTAAAAGACTTCAAAAAAAAATTAAAATAGATTTCAAAAATGAAAAAATACTTTTGCAAGCAATTACTCATAAAAGTTTTGATCCAAATAATAATTATGAAAATCTTGAATTTTTAGGTGATAGAGTACTAGGACTTGTTGTTTCAAAAAAATTATATGAACTTTATCCAAATGAAAAAGTAGGGTCTTTAGATAAAAAATTAGCCTCATTGGTAAATAAAAATAAATGTTTAGAAGTAGGTAATTCATTAAGTCTTAAAGAATTTGTAATTACAGGTAATTCTAAGTCGAGCAAAAACATTGTTGAAAATAAAATTATCTCGGATTGCTGCGAGGCATTAATTGGAGCAATTTATTTAGATAAAGGATTAGAAGTTTCTAAAAGTTTTATTCTTAAACTGTGGAAAGATTTAATAAACGATGCAGAAACTACATTTGTTGATGCCAAAACACAACTGCAGGAATACTCTTTAAAAAATTTTAAATTATTGCCTATATATAAATTAGTTTCTAACACAGGGCCTAGACATAAGCCAAATTTTAAAGTTGGGGTGAAACTTAAAAATAGTACGTATATTTATGCAATAGGATCCTCAAAGAAAAATGCAGAGCAATCTGCAGCCTTAGAACTTCTTAAAAAAATTAAGCAAAAATGAATTGGCAAGATAAAGGATATTTATTGTCTTTGAATAAATATAATGAAAATTCATCAATAGCCGAATTTTACACTGAAAATAATGGAAAAATAGTTGGTGTAATTTTTGGATCAACTTCAAAAAAGATTAAGAGCTATTTGCTAATAGGTAATAAATTTCACATAAATTCGAAACTAAGAGAGGATGGTAGACTTGGTTATCTAAAGGTTGAGATTGATGAAATTAAGACGCCTGTTTATTTAGAAAATAAACAAAAACTATTTTGTATTATATATTGTATGAATTTGATTAAAATTCTTACTGCTGAAAATGAGAATAATATTGAAATATATAATCTTTTAGAAAAATTATTCAAAATAATTGAACTTGATAATTGGCTTGTTGAATTTTTATATTTAGAGCTAAATATACTAAAGTCTATTGGATATGATATTAATTTTAAAGATTACGTGGTCGATAAAAATATTAATGGCCAAACCAAATATATTGTAGACTCAAGTCAAAAAATTATACCTAATTTTCTAATAGATAAAAATATTAGTCCTGAAAATTTAAAAGATATATATAGTGGCTTTTCCATAGTTGGAGATTTTTTGGATAAAACAATCATCAAACCTAACAATAAAAATTATCCTTCCTCAAGAAATGATTTCGTTAATTTGTTAAAATAATTAAAGATCTACCTGATCAGCAAAATAAGTTACAATACTATTTGCTCCAGCTCTTTTAAATGAAATAAGAGACTCTTTTATTGACGCTTTGTCTATTAATTTTTTATTAATTCCGTTCATTATTAAACTGTATTCACCAGAAACTTGATATGCAAATACTGGTATTTTGAAATTATCTTTTACTTTTTTTATTATATCAAGATAAGGCATACCAGGTTTAATCATGACCATATCAGCACCTTCTTTTATATCTAATGAAACTTCTCTTAAAGACTCATCTGAATTTCTGAAATCCATTTGGTATGTTTTTTTATCACCTTTTAATAACTTTTTTGATCCAACAGCGTCTCTAAATGGACCATAAAAGCTAGATGAAAATTTAACTGCATATGATAATATTTGTACATCATTATAATTATTTTTATCTAAAGCTGATCGAATTTTACCAATTCTACCATCCATCATATCTGAAGGTGCGATAACATCACATCCCATTTTTGCTTGTAGCACTGCTTGTTCGGTAAGTATTTCTACAGTTTTATCATTTAGAATATTGCTTTTCTTTAATAATCCATCATGGCCATGAGAAGTGTATGGGTCTAAGGCCACATCACACATAATACCAATTTTATTCTTAAATTTCTTTTTAATGAACTTTATTCCTCTGCAAACTAAATTGTCTGGATTTAAAGCTTCAGAACCTTTTTCATCTTTTTTTGTTGGACTTGTATATGGAAATAAGGCAACCATAGGTATTCCTTTTTTTATTGCTTTACCTACAACTGTATTTAATTTGTCTACACTATACCTAAATACATTTGGCATAGATTTTATTGATTCTTTTTTATTTTTTCCTTCAATCAAGAAAATTGGCAGGATCAAATCATTGTAAGATAAAGAACTTTCTTGGACTAATTTTCTAGACCAAGCATATTTTCTTGATCTTCTAAGCCTTAAATTTGGGTATTTACCTGTTATCATATTGTATTTTATTATGCGACAAAATCTATTATACAAATATATATATAAATGGGTAGAAAACAATCTTCATGATAGACAATAAAGATAAAATCGTAAACTTAAATTTACATAATCAAACTGATAGAGTTTTAGACTTTAGTGATTTTCAAAAACAGACTATACAATTTGATATTGATAAACTTCAAGATGCTTATAACCAAATCATTCAAATTAAAAAATTCGATGATGGAGGCGGTGTAACTAATTTTGGGGCAATTTCATTAACACAAATACCAGGAGACCCAGACTCAATAAAAGGTAGTAAAGCTCGAGGTGTTTATTGGACTAAACCAGATAAATCTGGGAAAGAAGTTTCAAGAGATGTTGATATAGATGAATCTAAATACAGTGAATTCATAAGAGATTATGAAAATACTTATTTTAAAGAAGTTTATGATATTCTATCTTCCAAATATAAATTAGGCAGGGTAAGAATTTTATTAAAAGAACCAAGATCAACATTAAGCTGGCATAGAGATCCAGAACCTAGATTGCATATACCAATAATAACAAATCCAGGATGCTTGATGGTTATCGATAATGTAGCTAAGCATATGCCTGCTGATGGATCAGTTTGGGTTACTAACAATACAAAATATCATAATGCATTTAATGGTGGTGAAGAAAATAGAATACACCTAGTTGCATGTGTTTTAGATTATAAATTTAATTAATTTGAAAAAAATCTATATTGCATCTGATCACGCTGGATTTAACTTAAAAGAGAGTATTAAAAAAAAATTTTCTTCAAAATTTGAAGTTTTAGATTTAGGTCCAAAGCATTCAAAAAAATCAGTAAACTATCCAGATTATGCCCATAAATTATCAAAAAAGATAAAAAAAGAGAATATTGGCATTTTAGTATGTGGGTCAGGAATGGGTATGGCAATGACTGCTAATAAGCACAAAAATATAAGGGCGGCATTATGTTATTCGGTAAAAAACGCTAAATTATCTAGATTGCATAATGATGCAAATGTTATTACATTAGGAGAAAGGTTGATTAGTAAAAATTTAGCCTTTAAATGTGTAAATGCATTCTTAAATACTAAGTTTGAGGGTGGAAGACACTTAAAAAGAGTAAAAAAAATATAAAAATTATGTCAAGTGAAACAAAATATTTAAATAGTGAGTATAAAGACTTCTTTGAAAAAAGTTTATTAGATAGTGATCCTGAAATTTATAAAGCCATTAATGATGAGTTGGTTCGTCAACAAAATCATATTGAATTAATTGCATCTGAAAATATTGTATCTCAAGCAGTACTTGAAGCTCAAGGCTCAGTACTAACAAATAAGTATGCTGAAGGATACCCAGGCAAAAGATACTATAATGGTTGTGAACATGTCGATGTAGCTGAACAATTAGCTATAGATAGACTTAAAGAATTATTTAATTGTAAATTTGCCAACGCCCAACCTCATTCAGGGGCTCAGGCAAACGGCGCTGTGTTTTTAGCTTTGCTAAAACCTGGCGATACTTTTATGGGAATGAGTTTGAATTCAGGAGGACATATAACTCATGGTTTAAAAATTTCAATGTCAGGAAAATGGTTTAATGCAATTGGATATGAGGTTGATAATGAATCTGAACTTATTGATTATGATAATGTTGAAAAACTTGCGCTAGAGCACAAACCTAAACTTATAATTGCAGGCGGGAGTGCTTATTCAAGAGTAATTGATTTTAAAAGATTTAGAGAAATAGCTGATAAGGTTGGAGCATACTTAATGGTTGATATGGCTCATTTTTCTGGTTTAGTTGCTGGCAAAGGATACCCAAATCCATGTGACTATGCACATGTAGTTACATCAACTACTCACAAAGTATTTAGAAGTGCAAGAGGTGGAATTATATTAACCAATCATGAAGATCTATCAAAAAAATTTAATACAGCTGTTTTCCCTGGATACCAAGGAGGACCATTAATGCACATCATAGCTGCAAAAGCAGTTGGATTTAAAGAAGCATTAAAACCAGAATTTAAAGATTATATAAAAACAGTTTTGGCAAATGCAAAAATTTTAGCTGAAACTTTAAAAAATAATGGTTTTAAAATTTATTCTGGTGGAACTGACACACATCTGATGTTAGTTGACTTAAGACCTTTTAATGTAAAAGGAAATGCAGCTGCGGAAAGCTTATCAAGAGCAAACATTACATGTAACAAAAACGGTATTCCTTTTGATACTGAAAGCCCAATGGTAACATCTGGAATTAGATTAGGTTCTCAAGCTGCTACAACAAGAGGTTTTGGATTAAAAGAATTTCAAAAAGTAGGTGATTTAATAACAAAAACTATAAAAGGATTGGCAGAAAATCCTGAAGATAACTCAAAAACTGAGGATGAAGTAAGAAAAGAAGTTGTTAGCCTATGTTCGAATTTTCCTATATATAAGCACTTGGGTTAGCTTAAGCTTATGATATGTCCTATATGTAAAAAAGGCGACACATCTGTTGTCGATTCAAGACCAACTGAAGATGGAACCACAATAAGAAGAAGAAGACTTTGTACATGTGGACAAAGATTTACAACATTTGAAAGAGTTCAATTTAGAGAACTTACAGTAGTTAAAAAAAATGGAAGGAAATCTTCTTTTGATAGAGAAAAACTTTCTAAATCAATTTATGTTGCTTTAAAGAAAAGACCTATTGATACTGAAACAACCGAAAAATTTATTTCAAAAGTAAGTAGAGCACTAGAAGAATTAGGTCAAAGTGAAATATTGTCAAATACAATCGGAACAATGGTTATGGAGGGACTAAAAGAACTTGACCCTGTAGCATACGTTCGATTTGCATCAGTCTATAGAAACTTCAGAGAAGAAAAAGACTTTGTTCAATTTGTGGATAGAATTGATGTCTTTAAAAAAAGATAATTTTAAATCATCAGATAAAAAAATCATGAACTTTGCTATAAGATTAGCAGAGAATAATAAGTATTTAACTGGCACAAATCCATCTGTTGGATGTGTAATTGTAAAAAATAATGAAATCTTATCTTTTGCATCTACTAATAATGGTGGTAGACCACATGCAGAAAGCATTGCTTTAAATAAAAATAGATATAATAAAGGAACATCGCTTTACTCGACACTTGAGCCTTGTTCTCATCATGGGGTAACACCTCCTTGCACAAATGCAATAATAAAAAATAAAGTTAAGAGAGTATATTACTCAATTGAGGATAAAGATTTACGAACATTTAATAAAACTAAAAAGATTTTAAAGTCTAAAAAAATAGTTGCAAAATCAGGACTTCAAAAACAAAACGTTAAGAACCTTTATAAAGAATATAATTATATAAGATCTAACAAAGCCCCTTATGTAATTGGAAAAATTGCAAGTTCATCAAATTTAAATATTTTAAGAAACAATTCTTTTATAACAAATGAACATTCAAGAAGAGTTTCACATATCTTAAGATTTCAAAATCACGCAATATTAACTTCTTACAAAACAATAAATACAGACAACCCTAAACTTAATTGTAGATTAAATGGATTAGAGAAATTCTCACCTACTGTAGTTGTTATAGATAAGAATTTAAAAATAAAAATTAACTCTTATGTGATTAAAAATTCAACAAATAGTAAATTAATTATATTTCATTGTTCTCAAAATAACGCAAAGATTAAATTGCTAAAAAATATGGGTGTCAAACTTATTAATCAAAAACTTGTAAATAATACTAATTTTAAACTTAGAAGTATCACTCAAAAACTTTATACATTAGGACTTCATAGGTTATTAGTGGAGTCAGGTAAGGATTTAATGATTAATTTCCTTAATGAAAATTTATTAAATGAATTTTACTTTTTTAAAAGCGACAAAATATTATCTAATAAAGATAAAATTAATATATCTTCCTTAGTAAAAATGATTAATAAAAACTACAAAAATAAAAAAAAAATAAACACATATTTAGATAAAGATACACTTACTCACTATTATTAAAATGTTTAATGGAATTATATTCAATAAAGGCATAATTAACAAAATCCAAAAAAGACAAAAGGGTGTTAATTTATTTGTAAAATCTTCTTTGAAAGTTTCGAATAAAAACCTTGGTATTTCTATTTCTTGTGATGGTGTTTGTCTTACTTTAATTTCTTACAAGAATAAGACTTTAGAATTCTATCTTTCAAATGAAACTTTGGCTAAATCCAAATTTAGAAATATTAAAATTGGAGATGAAATTAATTTAGAAAAACCCTTAAAATTTGGTGACAATATTTCAGGACATATTTGCCAAGGTCATGTTGATACAGTTTGTTCTGTAAAAAGTATTAAGAAAGTTGATAAATCAAATATTTTTGAATTTAAATTAACAAAATCACTTAAGAGGCAATTAGTAGAAAAAGCTTCTATATTAATAAATGGAGTATCACTAACAATATCAAAAATAAAAAAAAATTCTTTTGAAATATGGATTATACCTCACACATTAAAATTAACTAACTTAATTACTCTTAAAAAAAAAGATTTGGTCAATGTTGAGATTGATATTATGTCAAAATATGTAAAGAAATTTATCAATGAAAAAAAGTAATTTTAGCTCAATAGAAAGTATCATTAAGACAGTTAAAAAAAATGGAATGTTTATTCTTGTTGACGATGAGAGCAAACATGAAGAAATGGAAAATGAAGGTGATTTAGTAATTTCCACATCAGCTGTTAATCCTAATCATATTAATTTCATGGCCAAACATGCTAGGGGATTAATCTGTTTAGCAATGGATAATGCTCAATCAAAAAAAATTGGATTAACTTTGGCATCACCAATAAATCAATCCAGAAGCAAAACTGCCTTTACCTACTCTATAGAAGCTAAAAAAGGTGTTACAACAGGTATATCAGCATACGATAGAGCTAGAACAATTAAAGCTGCATCAAATAAAAATGCAAAAAAAAACGATATTGTATCTCCAGGGCATATTTTTCCAGTTATAGCAAGAGATGGAGGTGTACTTGTTAGAGCAGGGCATACCGAGGCTTCTGTTGATATATCAAAACTTGCTAAAAAAAATAATTCAGCTGTTATTTGTGAAAT
The DNA here is from genome assembly GCA_902527265.1 of uncultured Pelagibacteraceae bacterium. Classification (GTDB taxonomy): domain Bacteria; phylum Pseudomonadota; class Alphaproteobacteria; order Pelagibacterales; family Pelagibacteraceae; genus Pelagibacter. The sequence continues at coordinate 29,552 of CABZNY010000005.1, forward strand.
TATGGCAGATGACGGAAAAATGGCGACAGGTAAAACATTATTTAATTTTGCTAAAAAACATAAGCTAAAAATAGGTAAGATTGAAGATTTAATTGCTTATAGGCTAAAGAGAGAAAAACTTGTTAAATTAAAAAAAACTTCTTCAATAATTGTTCATAAACAGAAATTTAAAATAAAAATATTTGAAAATATGCTTGATGGATCAGAGAACTTTGCACTGATAAAAGGAACTTTAAAGAAAGGAGTCGTCCCTAGATTAAGAGTAATATCATCTAACGTAGTTCAAAATTATTTAATTAATCAAAAACTTCCAAATTCATTTGATAAAACAATCTCTTATTTCAAAAAATATAATAATTGTGTTCTTGTGTTTATAAGAGACCCTAATTTAAAATCTGTAACTCAAACACTCAAACAGTACAATAGTAAAACTTTTTATAAAAAAGGTCATGACAAATTGATTAGAAACTATGGTATAGGGGCTCAAATTATTAAATCTTTAAATATTAAAAATATGATACTTGTTACTAGATCAAAAAAAAAAGTGATAGGTTTAGAAGGTTATGGCATTAAAATTAAGAAACAGGAAATTATAAAATGAAAAAAAAAATTCTAATTGTTGTTGCAAGTTATTATGAAAATATTGCAAGGTCTTTATTAAAAAGTGCAAAAAATAAAATTAAAAATAAATGTAATATCAAAGTCATTAATGTCCCTGGTGCATTTGAGATACCTGTAACTATATCCAAAAATTTAAATAAATTTAATGGATTCATTGCTTTAGGATGTGTGATTAAAGGTCAAACACCTCATTTTGATTTTATATCAAAAGCAACTACTGATGCATTAATAACATTATCAATTACATCTAAGAAACCTGTAGGGAATGGTGTAATTACCTGCTTAAACAAAAAACAAGCATCTGCACGTGGCAGGAAAGGTTCAGAAGCTGCGGAGGCAGTTTTGTCTGTTTTATCTCAATAAATTATGTCAGTTCAATTTTCACCTCAAAGAAATCCTAGAGTAATAATTATACAAAAACTTTATGGGAAACTTTTTAATAATGAGGAAAATATAACTTTTCCTAAACATAGATTTAAAAAATTTATAAAAGATATAGTGAACGGAACTTTAGAAAGAGAAGAGTTAATTAATACAGAAATTAATAATCATTTAGAGCAAGATTTAAAAATTAAAAATATGGATAAAGTTTTTCAAATTATAATTAAAAGTGCAATTTTTGAGTTCTTATATAAACCAAATACTTCAATTAAGATTATTATAAACGAATATTTGAAAGCATCAAATTTTTTTATTGATGACTCACAAACTAAATATTTAAATGCATTATTAGATAAAATTTCAAAAAAAATTAGAATTACTAATGAATGAATTTGCTCTAATTCAAAAGTACTTTAAAAAATTAACTTATAATAACCCATCTGCATTAGAACTAAATGATGACGTTTTTTTTGATAAAAAACGTAACGTTGTTGTTTCCACTGATACTTATGTGGAAGGTGTTCATTTCCTAAATTTTAAAAATCCTGATTTAGTTATAAAAAAAATAGTAAGATCTTCAATATCAGATTTATATTGCAAGGGTGTAAAACCAAAATTTATTTTTATAGGTGCTAGTGGAAACAATAATTCTTTTTCAAAAAAAAATCTCAATATTATTTCTAAAAGTCTTAAAGAAGAACAAAAGAAATATGATATTAAACTATCTGGTGGCGATACTACAAAGTCAAAAAAAACAATTTTTACAATAATGTCATTAGGTTATTCAAAAAAAATAGTTCAAAGAAATAAATGTAATAATGGTGATGATATATATGTAACTGGAAACATTGGTGATAGCTACTTGGGATTACAAATTTTAAAAAGACATATTTTATTAAATAGAAAAAAGTATAATTATTTTATTAAAAAATATTATTTACCTGACTTACCTATTAAGATCAGCTCAAATCTTTTAAATTTTGCAAATTCCTCAATTGATATCTCAGATGGCTTATTTGGAGATTTGAGTAAATTAATCAATAAAAGTGAACTATTTTATAAAATAGAACTAAATAAAATTCCAATTTCAATAAATTTGAAAAGATATCTTTCTAAATCAAAAAAAAAGAAGATCAACTTCATTTCAAAGGGCGATGACTATCAAATTATATTCACATCTCCAAAATCAAAGAGAGATTATATTCAAAAATTTTTCAAAAAGATGAATCAGAAAGTAACACTAATTGGCAATTTAACTAAAGATGCAAAAAATAATGAAATTATTGATGGTAATAAACGAATAAAACATGCATATAATGAAGGATATTTGCACAATTTCTAATAAAGTTAAATATTGCGTTTTATATCATATTTTGTATTACATGTTTTTCATAAATTAAATTAACAAAGGAACCAATGAACACATCAACTGAAACAATAATGTATTATATTATAGCTGCTGGAATATTATCAATCGTTTACGGTTTTATAACAGGAAGAAATATTTTAAATTCAAGCTCAGGTAATGCTAAAATGCTAGAAATCGCATCTGCAATTCAGGAGGGTGCTAGAGCATATTTAAATAGACAATATAAAACTATTGCAATTGTTGGTGTTGTAGTTCTGGTTATAATTACAATTTTGTTCAGTCCTCTAGTTGGATTAGGTTATTTTATTGGAGCTGCATTATCAGGTATTGCGGGTTATGTAGGTATGATTGTATCTGTTCAAGCAAACGTCAGAACCGCTGAAGCTTCAAGAAAAAGTTTAGCTAGTGGTTTATCAATTGCATTTAAATCAGGTGCCGTAACTGGTATGTTAGTTGCTGGATTAGCTTTACTTGCAATAGCTGTATATTATTATTTTTTAGTAAAGAATGGAATTGAAGAAAGAGAAATAGTTAATGCTTTAGTTGCATTAGGCTTTGGTGCTTCATTAATTTCAATTTTTGCGAGACTGGGTGGAGGAATTTTTACAAAGGGAGCGGACGTTGGTGCCGATTTAGTAGGTAAAGTTGAAGCTGGTATACCAGAGGACGACCCAAGAAATCCAGCTGTGATAGCTGACAATGTTGGTGATAATGTTGGAGATTGTGCTGGTATGGCAGCTGATCTTTTTGAAACTTATGCTGTAACTATTGTTGCCACAATGGTTCTTTCATCTATTTTCTTTGTAAATGATTTTAATATGATGATCTATCCTTTAGCAATTGGTGGTGCTTGTATATTAACGTCAATTCTTGGAACTTTTTTTGTTACTCTTGGAAGTGATAAAAATATTATGAAAGCAATGTATAAAGGATTTGTAATAACAGCTATTAGTTCATTGGTAATTTTATTTCCAATCACAAAGCTTGTTATAGGCTTTACAACAGAATATGTGGTTAATGGAAAGTCATTTAATGGTTTAAGTCTTTATTTTTGTGGAATCATCGGTTTAGTTATAACAGGACTAATAATTTGGATTACAGAATATTATACGGGAACAGATTACAGACCTGTTAAAAGTGTGGCTCAATCATCAACAACAGGACATGGTACAAATGTTATTCAAGGTTTAGCTGTTTCCATGGAGGCTACAGCTGTTCCAGCATTAATAATTGTTGGAGGAATTTTATGGACTAATCATATAGCAGGACTTTATGGTATTGCTATAGCTGTTACTACAATGTTGGCGCTAGCTGGAATGGTTGTTGCTTTAGATGCTTATGGACCTGTTACAGACAATGCTGGTGGTATTGCTGAAATGTCAAATCTTCCAAAAAATGTTCGTAAAACGACCGATGCTCTTGATGCGGTTGGAAATACAACAAAAGCTGTAACTAAAGGTTATGCAATAGGTTCTGCAGGCCTTGGTGCATTGGTTCTTTTTGCGGCATACACTGAAGATATAAAACATTTTTCAAAAGTTGCTGGGTCGAATTTAGAGGGTATAGCCGTTACTTTTGATTTGTCTAATCCATACGTAGTTGTCGGACTTCTTATAGGTGGAATGCTTCCTTATCTTTTTGGATCAATGGGTATGCAAGCAGTAGGTAGAGCAGGTGGTGCTGTTGTTATTGAGGTAAGAAGACAATTTAAAAAAATACCTGGAATTATGAAAAGAAAAGCTAAACCTGATTATGGGAAGCTCGTTGATTTATTAACAAGAGCTGCAATCAAAGAAATGATAATTCCATCATTGTTACCAATTTTATCCCCAATTGTTTTATACGTAGTAATTTATTTTATAGGTGGACAAGTCGCAGCATTATCATCTTTAGGAGCAATGTTATTAGGAGTTATTATAACAGGTCTATTTGTTGCTGTTTCAATGACTGCCGGAGGTGGAGCATGGGATAATGCTAAGAAATATATTGAAGATGGAAAATTTGGAGGAAAGGGGTCAGAGGCTCATAAAGCTGCTGTAACAGGTGATACTGTTGGTGATCCATATAAAGATACAGCAGGTCCAGCAGTTAATCCAATGATTAAAATTACAAATATTGTGGCTCTACTTTTGCTTGCCGTTATTGCAGGATAATTCAGCTAATAAATTTTGTATAACTTTTATTCCAAAGTTTTAACCAATCTTCGGTTGTAGCAGGATGATCTCTGGATATATGATAAGATAAAGAATTAACTGGAGATAAACATAAATTATTTTTGTAAATTTCATGCAATGGTTTTTCAAAAGGATTATTCTCTTTCTCACCTACCAATCTTATATTTTTTTCATATCTATTAAATAATTCTTTAGACATCATAAATGTTAGCAATGTCTCTTCCACGGTTCTCCATTTATATTTTTTACCAATATATAGAGAAGTTTTATAACTTGAATCATAAAAGAATGGATAATCACTTGGACAAAGAAATAAATCTTTTTCAAAAATGGTAGATAGTCTTGAATATGTAATTATCATTTCTTCAATACAATCTTCCTCAAAAATATAATCATCTTCTATAAAAAAAATTAAATCTTTTGAATTTTTTGCTTGGTCACAACATTCAAGATAAGATCCTCTATTTCCTTTAATTTTAGAAATAACAAAATTAATTTTTATTAAAGGGTCATTTAATAATTTACTTATACAATCGTCAAATTTTTTATCCGAAGTATCAGATATAAGATTAATTGTGATTTTTAATTTATTATCTGTTGAAAACTTTATGATACTTTTCTTCAGACTATTTAAACTTGTCAATATAAGGTCTCTTTTGGTAATATTTGGAATTATTCTTTTCCATCTATCTGTTGAATTCCACATTAAATTATTTGGTGCATATCTGTAAAAAATATCTATGCTTTTAACTTTTCTTTTTAATTTAAGAAAACCATTAGAAAGTATTATAGTTTCTTTATTGAGCTTAAAAGTATTATTACCTGAGTTTTTATAATTAGGGTTAACTAGGTTTAATGTTTCTCTATCTAAAGCATAAACATTTAAAAGTTTAAGTATTAGTCTTTTAAAACTACTTAATTTTTTATATTTTCTTGGAAACATTATTTATATATTTAATTAACAGCATTTTGGCTGTATATAAAACATAATGGTATATTATGTATATCTAATAATATCAAAAAAACACAACAAATATAGATCTTATGTTGGTTATACTAATAACATTGAAAAAAGATTGCACCTTCACAATAATTCAAAGGGCGCTAAATATACAAAAGGTAATATTTGGAAACTAATTTATTATAAGAAATATAAAGAAAAAATTTCGGCAATGAGAGAAGAATATAAATTAAAAAAAAATTACAAATTCCGTAATAAAATTAAAAGTCAATATATGAGTAAATAATATGAATATTGGAATTTTATTACCTTATAAAGAGGATTATACACCAAAATATTCTGGCGCTGTGTCAATTCATGTTTCAAATTTAATTAAATATTCAAAATATAAAAATACGACTATTGTTTTTGGTAACACTTTAAAAAAAAAATATTTATCAAAGAATTTTTATAATATTAAAATTAATAAAAACTTATTTTCAAGTAATAATAAAAAATATTTAGAAAAATTTATTGAGATTAATAAAAGAAAACCACAAGATCTTATAGAAATACATAACAGGCCATCATATGTAAAAGATATTTCTGAAAATTTAAAATCGAACATAATGCTTTATTTTCATAACAACCCATTAACTCTGTCAGGTTCCAAAAGTTTATCTGATAGGTTAGAATTGTTAGACAGATGTGATTATATTTTTTTTAATAGTGTGTGGACTAAAAACAAATTTTTTACCAATATAGATGAAAATAAGTATATTTCAAATTTTGGTATCTGTTACCAATCCACTAAAAAAACTAAAATTAATATAAGTAAAAAAAAAAATATTATTTCATTTGTAGGTAAGCTTAATACCGCAAAAGGTTATGACATATTTGGTGGTGCTATTCTGAAAATTCTTAATGAATATCCAAATTGGAAATCTATAGTAATAGGCGATGAACCAAGAGAGAAACATATATTTAAACACAAAAATCTTAAAGTAATCAATTTTAAGGAAAATTCATATGTACTAAATACTCTAAAGTATACAAGCATATTTGTAGCCTGTTCTAGATGGGAAGAACCTTTTGGAAGGTCCAGTCTAGAAGCGTCAAGTATGGCTTGTGCAACCATAATTACTGAAAGAGGTGGATTACCTGAAACTACCAAATATCCAGTTTTATTAAAAAAACTAGATACAAATTCTTTATATATAGAAATTAAAAAACTTATAAATTCACCCAAACGTAGAGCTAAATTTCAAAAATTAAATTATAAATCTTTTAATCTTACTCATGAATATGTCTCAGATATTATAGATAAAGCTAGATTAAAGATTTTAGATGATGGTAAAATAAACAAATTTAACGTCAATAAAAATAGTAAATTAAAAATTATTCACATAACTAATTTTAATCAAAGATATTATGGTAGATTACAATATAATACAGGCATTAGACTTAATAATGGATTAATAAGACTTGGACACAATGTAATAAGCTTATCTGATAGAGATTTAATAAATATATCAAAATCTTTTAAAGACCCTACAGGCTCTAAATACTTAAATAATCTGATCTCAGAAACAATTAATAATTTTAAGCCTAATTTAGTAATTCTAGGTCATGCAGATAGAGTCGAAAATGAAATGCTAATAGACTCAAAAGAAAAATTTAAAAATCTAAGAATTTCTCAGTGGTTTCTAGATCCATTATCAAAGCAAGGTCCTGACTATACAAAGAATAAATCTAGAATACTTAATAAAATTGATGCAATGGACAGTACATTTACAACAACGAGTCCAAGTGCCTTAGATTTCAAAATTAAAAATTCTTACTTTATGCCAAACCCATGTGATAAATCCCTAGATAATCTAAAAAATTATAATCAGATGCCACATAATGATATTTTCTATGCAATTAGTCATGGCGTTCATAGGGGAGTGTTAAGAACAGGAAAAAAAGATGAAAGAGAAGTTTTTATAAGTAAATTAAAAAAAAAATGCAAAGATGTAGTAATTGATACATATGGAATGTTCGGAAAACAACCAATTTGGGGAGATAATTTTCTAAATGAACTTGCAAAGTCAAAAATGGGTCTAAATCTAAGCAGGGGTAGACCTATCAAATATTATAGTAGTGATAGACTAGCACAGCTTATGGGAAATGGACTTCTAACATTTATTGATAAGAAAACTTGCTACAATGACTTCTTTAAAAAAGATGAAATGATATTTTACAATGATTTAGATGACCTTTCCGAAAAAATTTATAAATATAAAAAAGATGATAAATTGAGACGTATAATCGCAAGAAAAGGTAGTTTAAAATATCACAAATATTTCAATTCTACATTAGTTGCAAAGTTTATTGTTGATAAATCAGTAGGAATAAATTCTAAATTTTATTGGAACTAGTAATTTAATAAGTGCAAAAAGTATTAATTTTAAAAAATGATAGAGTAGGTGATTATTTCACTTCCATCAAATCAATAAATCTTATTTTAAACAAGCATAAAGATAAAGATATAGAAATATTTCTCTCAAAAATAAATTACAAATTTAATTTTATTTTTAAAAATTTAGAAACAAAAATTTTTAATTATAATTTAAATTATATTGAGAAAATTAGAATTTTTTTTTATCTTTTTTTTAATAATATAAGCGACATTTATATTTTAGCACCAAAGAATTTTTATTATTATTTACCAATTTTTTTTAGAAAAATAAAATTTCATGCTATATGTATTGAATCAGAAAAAAGTAGACCTTCTAATTATTTAAAAAGCTTTTTATATAGCAAAGAAACATTATACAGAAATAATAAATCAAAAATTTTATCTGTATATAAAGTTCTCGAAAATTTAATTAATTATAAAACCCAATATAAAGATTTTATATCCTTTAACTTCGATAAATTTAATTTTTTTGAATTTCCAGAGAAATCTACATTTTTTCATTATAAACATAATTTATTTGATGAAAAACTTAATTGGTCAAACTTTGAAATTAAAAATTTTATTTATTATTTGGCAAAAAAAAGAAATTACATAGTATTTTCGTCTGAACTCAACAATAAGGAAAAAAATTATTTTTTTTATAAAAATTTTAACAGTTATGACTTTAATACAAAAAAATATAATAAATTAAATAATGATAATGTTTTATTTCTCAAAAATATAGAAGGAAAAGATTTGGTTAATGCAATTTATCTGTGTAATGATGTTATTGCTCCAGAAAGTGGTATTACCCACATTGGTAGTTTTTTGAATAAAAAAACTTTGGCTTTAATGCACTTTAATTTTAACCATAAAAATGATATTTTTAAACAAATTATTGCCTGCAAAGAATGGGCACCATTATCTAATTTTCAATTTACAATTCTTAAAAAAGATTTTTCAAAATCAATTAATAAATTATCAAAAATAATATAATGGATAAAATATTAACTGTTGAAATTGCTGAAGGTCTAGGAAATCAGTTATTTATGTATTCTCATGCATATTCTCTATCAAAAAAATTTGACTATAAGATTAAAATCGACAGTACAAGTGGATATTATAAGAGAAAAAATAGACTACGCGACCATCAAAAGTATATGTTATATTATTTTAATATTGATCAAAAGCTTGCTTTATCTAATTATAGATACGATAATATTTACAAAAGAAATAAAAAAAAATTACAAATATTTATTGATAAATTTAGTTCTAAGAAAAAATTTTTAATTGAAAAAAAAACCAAAATAAATGGAATTAAAATAGCTAAATCTTTTACTGATTTGGATTATAGAAAACTTTCAAATTCAATTTACGTTCAAGGGAATTATGAAGATTATAATTATTTTAATTTTATAAGAAAAGATTTAATCAGAATGTACAAGCCTCTAAATAAATATGTAAAACCTAACAATGATATAATTGAAAAATTAAATAAATCAAATTCAGTATCTATTCATATCAGACAAAATAAATTTACTGAACAACCTCATGAGAAGAAAGATAAACACAAAATTCAATCATCTAAAATATTTGCTGATAAATTAATTCAATATATTAATAAATCTGTAGAATATTTTGAAGCCAATGTTGATAATCCTGTGTTTTTTATTTGGTCAAATGATTTTACTAACCTAGAAAAATATTTTAATAAATCTAAGTTTAATTATATTCTTGGTAATGATCCAATTAATGATTTTAACCTTTTTTCCTATGCTAAACATTTCATTGTTGGTGGATCAACTTTCCATTGGTGGGGTGCGTATTTAAATGAAAATCCTCATAAAATTTGTGTTGTCCCATCAAATATCAATCCATCAGGTAACCCAAATTTTTATCCTAACGAGTGGAAAAAAATTTAAATTTTGATCTTATTTAATGCGTTATTTTTAAAAAGGTTGGCTTCTTTTATATATCTTCTAACCATTTGAGTTGTTTTATGTCCGGTCATTGCCATTATATTTCTCTCTTCTGCTCCCGCTTCTGCAGCTGCAGTAGCAAACCCTGACCTTAAACTATGCCCACCATATTTATTTGAGTCTAATCCAGCTAATATTGCATATTTTTTAATTATTAGAGAAACTGATTTGTCTGAAATTTCATATATTTTGCCACTTTTAATATTTCTATAGTTAATCCAATTTTTAAGTTTAATTACTGGACAATACTCAGTATTAATGAAGTAGGGTATAGCTTTAATACTGCCTTCTCCAACTTGATCTGTTTTTGATTTTTTTATGAAAATCTTTAGACCTTCATCCACAAACTCTAGATCATCTAATTCTATATTTACAAGTTCTGACCTTCTAAACCCACCTGAGAATCCTAATAATATTAATGATTTATTTCTTACTCTTTTATATTCATTTTTTTCTTTCTCATCTATAACATTAAGTATTATTTTTAAATCATTGATTAGTAATGGTTTTTTTGACTTCTGGTAAGATCCATTAATTCTTTTAATACCTAATAGATTTTCCATTATAATTGGATGTTTGGCATCCAAATAATGACCTTTCATTTTATGAATAACTTTTATTGATGCTATTCTTCGTTTTAAAGTACTGAATTTATTAGTTTTAGATAAATGTGTTAAATAAATAGAGAGAATTTTAGGCTCTGTAGGAAGATGTTGGAGACCATTTTTTAAACAAAATAAAGTAAAATCCTTAAAATCTGATTCATAAGCTCTCACAGTATTAATTGCCTTAGAACTTTTAAGGTTATTTATTGTTTCTAACTCAAGTTTTTTTACGTCTGAAATTATATCATTCATTTCTTTTTTCCGATAACCATTAATTATCGGAAACTATAATATAACACATTTTACAAGTCAAGCATTTAATGTAAAAGAATCTCAATGCCTAAATATGTATTAATCGGTTTGATTGTTGTTATTGGAACATTTCTAATTATGAATTACTGGCCAAAATTAAAAGAACAAACAAAAAATCGTATTTTAATGATTATTTTTGGCATATTTTTTATAAGCATTTTTGTTCTGCTATTTTTATTAATGTTTTGAGGTTAATTGATAGATATTATTAGTATTTTAGTTGCTGGGATATTTTCATGCATAATTCTTGATATTCTAGGTTATTTACTCAAATTGATGGGTATTCCAGAACCATCATGGGGAATTGTTGGAAGATGGACTTATTATATGCTTAAAAATGCTACTTTTTATAACCCAAATATTGCTCAATTGCCGAATGTTAGGTATGAGGTCATTATTGGTTGGATTTTTCACTATTATGTATCGATTTGTTGGGCTGTGATCTATTATTTTTGTTTTTTAATTGTAGGTCTAAAAATGACATATTTTTCAGGCTTTATATTTGGAGCTCTTACAACATTAGCTCCATTATTGATATTTCTTCCTTTTACAGGACAAGGAGTGTTTGCAAATAAGACTGAAATACCTATTAAAACATCAGTTATGTTTCTAATCAGACACTCAATTTACGGAATTGCTATGTATGAGGGTTTTAGATGGTTTACTTAAAGCTTTAGATTAAGTTATCCCCATTATTCATCCCTGTTAAAAACTCATTATATTCAACGATAAAGTGATACATACAACCTACTCTATCTGATATTGTCTTAAATGAATTAAGAGGCAACTCTTAACTGACCAGCTAGGGAAAAACCGAGAGGTTCAAGCCTAGAGGGCAGAAAGCTCTGCAGAGTAGCGCTAAAATTGTAGGGTGGACGGCATGGCGGTAGCGCATACAACGACGTGCCAAAAACTACTGTTCTTTGTACCTGAAAAGGTGCAAGGAAACAGGGTTTTTTCTATATATGATCCTCAAAGGCACAAAATTTCAATTAAAAGTATGGAAATATCTAAAAACTATTCCTAAAGGTCAAATCAGAACCTATTCTGAAGTAGCAAAAGCTATTAAAAAGCCAAAAGCAGTAAGAGCTGTAGCAAATGCCATAGGAAAAAACCCATATGCACCAAAAATCCCCTGCCACCGAGTAATTAGATCAGATGGCTCTTTAGGAGGTTATTCAGGTAGAGGTGGCATAAATACCAAGAGAAAATTGCTAAAATTAGAAGGTATTTTGCTCTAAAAATGTTTAATAGCAACGTTTTTTAATAATTTTACTATATTTGGTTATTTTTTTTTAATATCACCTATAAGTTGCACCGTAAAATAATAAATGTTTGAAATAGACCTATTTTTGGGCGTTTAAACACTATATTCTTATAATGCAGAGCTCGTGTTTTTTTTTAAAAATTATATGTAATTTTAGATCAAATTCTTTTGTATCACTTGACACAATTCACCTCCAATATTGGAATAATCTTATTGCACTTGAATATGTAAATTTTTATACCACCCCTACCCCTTAAAAAAGCAATAAATATCAGTAGTTTAAACCAATAATGAATATTCACTGAATTATAATTACTTAAAAATATAGTTAGAATACTTATTGACAGATGTATCATAGTTGACAGCTGTCAACTTTTGGAACATTAATAGTACATTTTCACACGTGTAAATTTATGATTATGTTTTGGATATCTTATTAAAATATTATAATATAAATAAATGTAACAATTACAGTATTTTATTAACATAAATTAAAGTATCACATTAATATATGGTAACATTTTGTTTACTTTAGTTGAAAGATTTCAAAGTTCTAACTTTAAGAAACTCAAGGAAATCAACAATATTGCTATCTTTGTTCTTATAATCCTCCGATAATGCCTCAATACCCTCACTGTAAACTTTACTTGGATTGTCATTAGAGAGCTTTATCATGCCTCTAGCAATAGCATTGCATAAATCATATTCATCTTCAGTCATATTTTCTTTATTATCCCCTACTACTGAGCATGAAAATCCCTTATCAACAGGTGTAACCATTAAATGAATGGATCTTGAAAATATAGCCCTTTTTTTTTCATTTATTTTTATAAACAATATTGCTTCTATTTTTCTTAATATAATTAATGTCCTCACTAAATTCTTTTACAAAGTATTTTTGAGCCTTCTTTAATGCATTAAGATGTTTTTTTTCAACATATATATCTTTATCTAAATAAACTTTACTAACATTCGAATTAAATTCTGATGAAATAGTTTCAAGACATGAATTGAGATTTTCTAGTTTACCTACAAGTTCTGGGTATCTTACATCAGTAGTAATTGACCAAAAATCACAAACATCATCAAAATCGAAATTTGACAAATTTGAATTTTTGATAATTTTTTGAGTAATTTGCTTGTTATATAAGATATTAAATTTAGTTTTAAATTCTCTTGAAATATCTTTTTTGGAATTTTCTATATCATTATTAAGGTTTTTTGTATCTTTAAGATTATTTATAACAAATTTACTACCATTTTCAGAAATTTTATACATTTTCTCTCCTACTTTAATTAACCATCCATTTTTATACAGCGGGCTTTTGGCATTCATTATTTGTGTATAAACTTTATTTGAGTCAGTGTGATTTTTAAATCCTTGTAGTGAAAAATCATTAGGAAATATTTCCCAACATTTTACGGCTAGTGCTTCTGATGAGAAAGATTGTTTATTTCCTAACTCAAAACAAGCTAACAAGACTTTTTCAGCAACTGTTAATTTAGTTTTCATCTGACTTTACAAAATCGAGTTTCATTATCACATCTAAATGTTTTTTCATTTTTATTTGAAAATCAACGTTATGTTTATTATATTCATCTATAAGATCCTTTCGTGTAAAGTTTTCATCATCAATATTTTTGGCATTCATAAGATTTACAGTGCCAATAATATCAAACCATTTCTCCATTAGATAAACTTTAAACTCTCTACTTTTTTGACCATCTGATTTAAGTTTTTTTGATTTTATATTTCTTAAGAAAGCGGCTACGGGAGATTGTAAATTAATCCACCAAATACCAGCTTCAACATCTCTTAAACGCTGATGAACAGGAGCATTTGTTTCTTTTAGGTTAACTGGTTTTGTAGAGTCTTTTACTAATGGATCGAAATCAATTCCACTCAATAATACTTTTGGAAAACCACCACCTTTACTTTGTGGAGGTTCATTATTTTCTAATATATGAAGATCTACAGAATTACTTTCACAATCATCAGACATAATTGTTAATGTTGTATTACCTTTCTTAAGCCCTGAAATTAGTCCAGTTGAAGATCCACCAGCAATAACATCATTATTTATTTCGTAATTAAGGTAACAATTATTAATACGACGGTTATTTGTATCAATAACGTTAGGCTTTATTCTTGTAAATTTTCTTTCTTTCAAATTAATTCTTAGAGTATTGTCTACAAAAGGAGATTTTGTTTTATCTACATCTATTTCAGAAATAGCTATTACCTCAATATCAACATGATTAGATTTAAGTTTACCATTCATAGTTTCAACCGAAATCGATGTTGAGCCAGCTTTTGAAGTGTACAGTAAGTTTAAATTTCTCTCATCTTCTTTAATAATTCCATTATTTGAAAATTTCCAATTAACAGGTTTATTTCTTAAAAGATCTCCTTTTTTATTAAAGGTTTTGATTATTGGTCTGAATGAAACCCCAATTCCAGCATACTGATTAGTTATGTCCAACTCAATTTTTACTGCTGTAGAATCTTCTGGATATTTTTTTGGTTTTACATACCCAGTTCCACTACCTGTGCTTGCGCCAGATCCAAAACCATAAGGATTTAATAAAAAATCTTTTTTAAAAATATCTTCTAATTTTTTATTTATTGTTGATATATCTTGCTTTGCTTCTTTTTCTATTTCAGACTTATCTTTCTCCATTTTATCTATTGCAATTTTATCAATTACCTCTGTAACCCAGTTTTGAACAGCTCTAACAAATTTGTCGTTACCTAACTCGGTTCTAGTATTGCTTGCAAATTTTTGAAAATAATCATGAAATACTTCACCATATAAATATCTTGGAAATGCACTGCTATGATTAGTTACATCATTCATTCTATATCTACCGTGTACAACTTTTATACCTGATGCCGATCTTGCTTTTATACAATGTCGAGATCTAAAACGTGAATTGTATATTGTTTCGTAATAAGATCTTATTGTTAGATATTTTTCCTGACAACCATCTTTAAACGTTTTACTCTCTTTCATATTTACTTCATCCATTGTTTTTGGATCAATTAAAATATCAGGCATTTCATATCTTTTTTCAGCAATAAAATCCTTATGTGGAATCATTTTTTCAACTTTATGCACAAAAGAATTATTTTTTTTATCTTTAATGAGTGTGGAATTATGAAAAACGTACATATCAATATCGTTTAACACATCCTCTATTTCAATATCAGAGGTTAAAAGATCTTCTATTATTCTACTAGTTTTTATTTTTTCATTAAAACCATAAGGATTTTCACCTATGAAAAAAGTAAAATTTTTATTTATTTTTATATGTTCTTGAATATTCTTAGGTAAATTTCTGAGAGAAATATTGAATTTTTTTAATAAATTTTTTAGATTTTGTGAAGAATTCGTAGTGTACGTAGGGTTGCTTCTAACGGGAAATGGATTTGTAATTTCACCATGTGAAGATCTCATGCTCTCATAACCAGCTTCGATAATTTTATTATTTTTACAAGTATACCAAAATGCTTTATCAAATAACGCAGCTGCATATATTTTACCGCCATTACCAAGTCCACCATAAATTTCTGATGATTTGGTATTCTTATCTATAGCAGCCTTTCTATCCATTAATTTTAAGAGTCTAGTTACTTGACCTTCGTCCATACCCCCAAAATCTAAAAAACCTATTTTTGAACTTTCACTACCTGTTTTATCAATAAAAAAAGCTAAGCAAAATTTTTCAACATTTTTATCATTATTATTTTTTCTTCTTGCTACATCAGCTGCAGTATTTTTACATAATTCTCTTAATCCTTCGTGGTGTTCATTAAAACCTTGGGCTAATGTTTTAATTGCTCCTTCATAATCGATTGTTTTAACAATTGTGTAATTTGTTTTATTAGCATTTACCATTTTTATAGTTTCCATTTATCTGTCCTCTTCTCTTGAGCTTCAAACTTGTTTTTTACAATTTTGTACTCGTCATAGATATCATCGAGGATCTTCTTAAATTCTTTACTTTCATATTTATAATTATTCTTATTAAGGAGATTAGAGACCCGCCTAAGGTGTTTTAAGACGTTATTTACTCTTATTGGGGCTATTCTTGTGAACCGTTCTCTTTTTTCCACAATGTTACCTTTGTTTTTATTTTCTCCTTCCATTTTCTCCCTTCTTAGGCTAATTAGTGGACATAGAAAGGATAACTGCACTAATTAGCCTTTATTTATAGCTATTAAACCATATAAATATGGCAATATTTAGTAATACAATACAACTCTGTGTAGTAAAAATAAGCTTTAAATACTACATTTTGCTATATTTGCACTCATTGTTATAATATAGTACTTTATAGAAATTTTGTCAATAGCTTAATGAAAAAAAAATTAAATAAAAATAAAATTAGTGGAGGGGATTTTTATTATAATGACAGTTTAGAGGTCATTAAAGATGTGAAATTTATACGAAAGTATAAAGGTAAAATAGATTTAGTCTTTACATCACCACCCTTCCCGTTGTTATCGGCTAAAAAATATGGAAATGAAAAAGGTCAAAAATATATTGATTGGTTTGCAAAATTTGCAAAACCATTAAGAAATATATTAACAAAAAAAGGTTCTATTGTAATTGAGATTGGAAATTCGTGGACTCCAGGACATCCAACATATTCATTAATTGAAATAAAGGCCTTAATGAAATTTATGGAGGTGGGAAATTTTAAGTTATGTCAAAAATTTGTATGGCACAATCCAGCAAAATTACCAGGTCCAGCTGAATGGGTAACAAAGTATAGAGAAAGAGTTAAAGACTCATTTACTGAAATTTGGTGGTTTTCAAAGACAGAAAGACCTTATGCCAACAATAGAAAAATATTATCAGAATATAGTAAAGGTATGCTTAAACTTTTGGAGAGGCAAAAATATAACGCCGGTAAAAGAGCTACTGGCCATAATATTAATAAAAAAAGTTTTTTAACAAAAAACAAAGGAGCTATACCACCAAATATTTTTGCCAAATCTACATATGATGAAGAAAACTTTGGTAATTTTTTACCAATATCTAATACAAATAATGTTAACAATTATAGAGAATATTGTTTTAAAAATAATTTAACACCTCATCCTGCTAGAATGCCTCAGGATATAGTTGAGTTTTTTATTAAATTTTTAACAAAAGAAAAATCAATTATATTAGATCCTTTTGCAGGATCAAATACTACAGGATACGTTGCGTCTAAATTAAAAAGGAAATGGATATCGATAGAAAAAGATATTGATTATATTAATGGCTCAAAAGGCTGGTTTTTATAATTGATCATCTTATAGCAATTTCTCTTCTTGAAATATAAAGTCCACTTAATACAATTATAAATAAACCTATATAAGTCCAGTTATCAGGTAATTCATTAAATATATAATAACTAAGTATTATATTTGTAATAATTTCTGTATAACCTAATGGAGCTAATTTTGAAGCATCAGCTAAATTAAGAGAGTAAATAATAAGAAAATGAGCTAATGCAGCTATAAAACCAATCAAAGCCATCATAACCCACTGACTATTCGACGGATTTATCCATACACTAGGCATGAAAAAAGACATGACTATAGTACCTACTGTGCCAGCAAATAATAAAGTTAATAGAGAGTTATCAGAGGTACTTAATTTTCTTGTAATAATTAAATAAAATCCATAGCAAATTCCATTTCCTAAAGCAGCAAGTGTTGCAAGATTAATCTCTATAAAGCCAGGTCTTATTACAATTAATGTGCCTATAAAACCGAGTGATACTGCTGTCCATCGTCTTAAACCTACTTTCTCATTTAAAAAAAAAGGTGACATTGCGGTCACACAAATTGGCGCAACGAAAGCTAAAGTAAGAGCTTTTGGTAATGAAATTTCTGATATTGCATAAAAGAATAAATATGTAGAAAATACAAAAATCAATCCCCTTATCAATTGGAGTAGAGGTTTTTTACTCCAAACCAAAGATTTTCTATCAAAAAGTAACATTATGAATAGAGCCAAGATAACAGTAAAAAAATATCTAGACCATGTAATTTGCAAAACATCCATTGAAGAACTTAAATACTTTGCAATTGCATCCATAAATGGAACAATCATCCAAGCAGAGGCATTGAGTATTATTGCTCTCATTAAACAAACATAGCCTTTAAGAAAAATATTTTAAAGCAAAGAATACTGTTATTGGGACTGTTATTAAGGACATTAAAGTTGAAACTACAATTGTACTAGAGATATTATCAACTATTTCCTTTGGTGAATACATAGATGCAACCAAATAACAAAGAATAGCACTTGGCATTGATGATTGTATTAATAAAACACCTGCCGCAAATCCAGATAAATTAAAAAAAGAAATTAGAGCAAAGCCAATTAAGGGACCAATAATAACCCTACCAGTAGATGTAATTAGAGCGTCCTTAAATGAGAAAACTTTCATTTGCGTTAGAGAAACACCTAAAGACATTAAAATCATTACAATCATTCCGTAAGCTAAAAGCATAACAGTATTCAAAACAAACATTGGTAAAGGTATTTCGAAATATAGAAATAGGATTGTTGCAATTATTGCATAAAATGATGGGCTTTTAACTATTACATTTAAATCAAATTCTCTTTTAGCCAAAAAGATATTCAGAGTGAAATGCAGCAAAACAACTAATGATGATATAGCTGCAGCTATTCCCATACCAAGTTTACCATATGCAAACAAGCATATTGGAATACCCATATTACCTGTATTAGGTAAAAAAAATGTTGGTAGTTCTCTCAAATAATCTTTCTTCATCAAAATTAAAAAAATAAGCCCAACAATTAAAAAAGAGGATAAAAGAATTACTGCATATAAAAAGTACTCTGAAAACATTGCAAAAGTTACACCGCTTGCCGAAATAGAGAATATTACTATAGATGGCGTTCCAAAATTAGCAGAATAAGTAGTTATAAATGATGTATCAAAATTTGGATTTTTTTTACCTAAAAAATATCCGATACCAACTATAAAAAAAACTGGAAAAAGAACTTCAAATAATTTTATATAAAGTTCCATTAAAATAATCGAATAAGAACAGGATTTTTAATAATATTTTTATTTGATTTAAATGATTTAATACATCTTTGAGCGTCTAATTCATTTGCATTATGAGTAATAAGAACAATCGAAGCTGTCTTATTTTTATGATCAGGTATTTGTATTAATCTTTGAATAGAAATTTTATATTTCGCCAGAATCTTTGTTAAAGAAGATAAAACGCCTGGTTTATCCTTAACTTCTAATCTTAAATAAAGAGAATTTGATGATTGGTCTTTATTAAATATTTTAGGTTTTAGTCTTTTTTTTTTAGATATACCAAAAGGATATTTTATATTGCCTCTCAATATAGATAATAAATCAGACATCAAAGCAGAGGATGTTGGTCCTGGTCCAGCCCCCTCTCCTTGCAATACAGATTCTCCAATAGGTGAACCATTTAATATAACAGCATTCATTACACCATCTACATTTCCTATATAAGAGTCTTTTTTAACTAAACATGGATGAACTCTTTCAAAAATAGTATTATTTATAATTTCAGTTATACCTAATAATTTTATTCTAAAATCTAACTGATCGGCAATTTTAATATCTGCATAATCGATGTTTTCAATACCTTCCATTAAACATTCAGATTTTGAAATTTTCTTATTGAAGGCTAATGATGTCAAAATTTTTATTTTAGCTAACGCATCATAACCGTTAAGATCTAATTTTGGATTTCCAGGTTCAGCATAACCTAGTTTCTGTGCCATCTTCAGAACATTTTTGAAACTATCTTTAGTTCTCTCCATTTCTGACATGATGTAGTTACAAGTACCGTTAAGTATGCCATAAACTTTTATGATTTTATTTGTAGCCAATCCTTCTTTGATTGTTCTTACAATAGGAATTCCGCCTGCAACAGATGCCTCAAATTCTAAATTAACTTTATTTTTTTCAGCTAATTCTCCAAGTTTATCACCATGTTTTGAAATTAATGCTTTATTTGGAGTTATAACATGAATTTTATTTTTAAGAGCTGTCTCAATAATTTTTTTGGAAATACCATCTGATAAACCTATAGCTTCGATTACTATATCTAAGTTTTTAATCTTCAAAATATCTAGTGGATTTGAATAAAAAATTTTCTTATTAATTTTAAATTTTCTTTTCTTATTTTTATTTTTAGCCGATATAGCTATAACTTTAATTCTCTTTCCAGTTTTAATTTCAATATCTTTCTTTTTTGTATTTAACTCATTTAGAACATATGATCCAATTTGACCAAGTCCAATAACTGCAATATTTATATTTTTATTCATTAAATTAATCTAATTTAGGAAAGTCGCTAATCTTACCATATTGAATAACATTTTTTTTAAATTTTTCAAAAGATGTTTCATTTTCAAAGTTTAATTTCGAAATATCTTTGTCCGTACTGTCGTCCTCAATATTCCACATAGAAACAGGATGATTTAGTGAACAATGTGATAATGAAAATATTAATAAAATTATAAAAATATATTTAAACATTTAGACCTTCGGTCTGATTAAAACCATAATAATTATTCATATTTTGTATAGCTTGACCTCCACCACCTTTAATCAAATTATCAATTGCAGACAATATTATTATTTTATCTTTATATTTGCTTTTACATACAGAAATTAAGCAATTATTAGTGTTGATCACATCGTTTGTGCTTAAGAATGTATTTATTTTACAGATTTTTATAAATTTATGATTCTTATATTGGACATTTAGAACATTAATAATTTTGTTTATGTTAATACCCTTTTTTAAATCAACATAAATAGTGCTTAAAATTCCTCTAAACATCGGTGAAAGATGGGGTGTGAAATGAAATTTATTTTTTTTGTTAGTTTTAAGATCAAGCTCTTGTTGAATTTCAGAATTATGTCTATGATTTGCTAATCCATAAGCACTTAATGACTCATACAAATTATTATCTTTATATTTTTTATGTACTCCTCTACCTGCTCCTGAATAACCAGATTTCGAGTCAATAATAATTGTTTGATTATTAATTAAATTTTTTTTTATTAATGGGATTAATGGAATTAATACAGATGTAGGGTAGCATCCAGGACAAGATACAATTGGAAATTTTTTAATAAATTGACCAGTAATTTCAGGTATAGAATAAATACTTTTTTTGATTTGATTTAATGCTTTATGTTTAATTTTATACCATTTTTCATAATCTTTTTTATTGTTAAGTCTAAAATCAGCCGCTAGATCTATTAATAAATTATTTTTATTTAAAAATTTTGAAATAGATTGTGCCTCACCATTTGGCAATGCTGTAAATATTATATCAACATCTAATAAATTTTCTTTTTTAAATTTTGATATTTTTGGTAATTTATATTTTTTTAATTCTTTATCATAGAAATCTATTTTTTTTCCTACAGAAGTGCTTCCACACAAATATTTAATATTTATTTTTTTATGTGTACATAGAAGTTTAGTTAGTTGTAATCCTATATATCCAGTAGCACCACATATAAGAACATTTTTCTTGCCCATAATTTAATATAACAGTTGAAATTTAAAAAGTAATTATCTTTTAGAAAACTGGTAGCTTTTTCTAGCTTTTGCTCTACCAGGTTTTTTTCTCTCAACAGATCTTGAATCTCTTGTTGTGAGTTTTTCTTTACGTAAGGTTGATTTTAAAGTTTCATCAAATTTTAATAAAGCTCTTGAAATACCGTGTACTAAAGCACCAGCTTGACCAGTTTGTCCTCCACCTACAACTTTAGATCTAACATCGTAATCTGTTGACTGGTTTATTATTTCAAAAGGTCTTAAAATTTGCATTACGTGATTAGCTCTTGGAAAATAGTCGTTTAAAGATTTACCATTTACATAAAATTTTCCAGAACCTTTTTTTAACCAGACTTTAGCTACAGATTTTTTTCTTCTTCCAGTTGCGTATTTACTATCTTTAAAGTCTAATTTTATTTTTGGTGTAGATGTTTGGGAAGTTTCCATATTAATTTCTTACAACGTTTTTTTGATTAAGCTTACTGATTTCAATTATTTTTGGATTTTGAGCAGTGTGAGGGTGTTCTTCTCCAGAATAAATTTTTAGTTTAGTTAATTGTTTTTTCCCTAGTGCACCTGAGGGCAACATTCTTTTAACAGCTAACTTTAATACTTCACCTGGTTTTTTTTCACTCAATTTTTCAGGTGTTATTTCTTTAATTCCACCAGGGTATCCTGTGTGTCTGTAATATTTTTTATTTTGAAATTTATTTCCCGTGAATTTAATTTGGTCTACATTTTTGATAACAACAAAATCTCCATGGTCCATGTGAGGTGTGTATGTTGTTTTGTTCTTCCCTCTTATAATTTTTGATACAACTGTTGCTAGTCTACCGACAACCGCTCCTTTGGCATCGATCTCAAACCATTCGCTATTTATCTCATCTTTTTTAACAAACTTTGTCATGAATGCGGGATTAATACTTATAATTACATATATTGTCAAATTATTATATTTTAGTTGGACTGAATGGTTGATTGAATTATGACCATTTATTAGTAATAATAACGTAATAAAAACGAACTCACAAAATTATAAATTAAAGGAGACTAATGAGTGATAAAAAAAAAGAATTGAAACCAAATACTTATAAATTTGATACCCTTAGTTTACATGCTGGTTATCAGCCACACAAAAATGCTGGCTCAAGACAAGTACCAATATATCAAACCACATCATACCTTTTTGATGATGTTGATCACGCAGCTGCTCTTTTTAATTTAGAAAGAGGCGGACATATTTATAGTAGAATTTCAAATCCAACTGTTGGTGTATTAGAAGAAAGAGTTGCATCACTTGAGGGTGGTACAGCAGCATTAGCTACATCTTCAGGAATGAGTGCAATATTTTTGACAGTTATGACATTATGTGAAGCAGGAGACCATTTAGTTGTATCATCTCAACTTTATGGAGGCACTGTAAACTTATTTAGATTAACTTTACCTAAATTTGGAATTAAATGTACATTTGTTAAACCGAGAGATACTGAAGGATTTAAAAAAGCAATTCAAAAGAATACAAAAGGTATTTTTGGAGAACTTGTTGGAAATCCAGGCAATGAAATAATGAACATGCCTGAAATTGCAAAAATTGCTCATGACGCTGGAATTCCATTGATGGTTGATGCAACTTATCAAACTCCTTATTTATGTAAACCGTTTGAGCATGGCGCTGATATAGTAATTCATTCACTAACAAAATGGATGGCAGGTCATGGATCTTCTATGGCGGGAATATTAGTTGAAGGTGGAAAATTTGATTGGATGCAAAATGATAAATTTCCAACAATGACAAAACCTTATGAGGGATATCATGGATTATCTTTTGCAGAGGAATTTGGCCCAACTGCTTTTACAATGAAAGCTAGAGCTGAGGGTATGAGAGATTTTGGTCCTTGTTTAAGTCCTCAAAATGCATGGAATGTTTTACAAGGCATAGAAACTTTGTCAGTAAGAATGAAAAAACATTGTTCAAATGCAGAAGAAATGGTTAAATATTTATCAAACCATGAAAGTGTTGCTTGGGTATCACATCCAAGTGCACCTAATCATCCGGATGCAGAGCTTGCTAACAAGTTACTTCCTAATGGTAAAGGTTCTATGATTGCATTTGGTATTAAAGGTGGAAAAGATGCTGGTGTTGCATTTATTAATAACGTAAAATTAGCATCACATTTGGCAAATGTAGGCGATACAAGGACTTTAGTTATCCATCCTGCATCTGGAACCCATTCACAAATGGATGAGGCAACTTTGAAGTTTGCTGGTTTGTCCCACGACATGATTAGATTATCAGTAGGTATAGAAGACATTGATGATATAAAAAACGATTTCGAGATTGGTTTTAGAGCAGCTAGAAAACCAAGGCTTGTTTCAAATCAATGAAATTTAAAGTAAACGGGCATGAGGTTTTCGCCTCTACTGGTGGAAGACCATTTGATAAAAAAAAACCATTAATTATATTTGTTCATGGAAGTGGTTTAACCCATATGACCTGGGTACTTCAAACAAGGTACTTTGCTTTTCATGGATATAACTCTTTAGCGGTTGATCTGCCCGGTCATGGCTTATCTAGCGGTAAAAGTCTTAAATCAATTGAGGAAATGGCAGATTGGGTAAATAATGTAATTGATGCTGTTGGTCATAAAGAAGCATCCTTGGTAGGTCATTCGCAAGGCTGTTTAGTTACAGTAGAGTGCACATCAAGATATCCAGATAAAATCAAAACTCTGAGTTTGATGGGTGGAGCTGGTGCTATACCAATGAACCCTGAACTACTATCATTAGCAGAAAATAATGATCCTAAAGCAGTAGATTTGATGATGGATTGGGCGCATGGTCCAGCTGGTCACTTTGGTGGTCATCCAGTACCTGGTCTTTACCATATTAACACAGGAACTATGCTTGCAAAATCTAGAACAATACAAAATACATTAGGTGTAGATTTTAGAGCTTGTGACAATTACAAGAATGGATTTGAGGCAGCTAAAAAAATTAAATGTCCTACCCTATCAATTTTAGCAACTGATGACAAAATGTGCCCTGTTAAAGAGGGAAAAAAACTTGCTTCATTAATTGATGGTAGTCAAGTTGATATAATTGATAACTGTGGTCACATGATGTTATTAGAAGAAGCAGATAGAGTTTTAACTGTGCTTAAAAAATTTATAACCACAAATTACCCTCCATTATCAAGTTAAATTAAAGCTTGATTGTATTTTTTCATTTTAGTTTAATACGTTTTTAAACAGAAGGGGAAATATGAGTAAAAATAAACATCCAGAAACAATTGCATTACATGGTGGAGATTACAGAAGTGATCCAGCTACAACAGCAGTAGCAGTACCACTATATAGAACAACATCTTATCAATTTAATGATACAGATCATGCTGCAAATTTATTTGCACTAAAAGAATTTGGAAACATATACACAAGAATTATGAATCCAACAAATGACGTACTTGAAAAAAGAGTTGCGGCTCTTGAGGGTGGGCTTGCAGCTGTAACTGTTGGTTCAGGACAAGCAGCATCAACATTTGCTATAATGAATGTTTGTCAATCAGGCGATAACTTTATTAGTTCAACTGATTTATATGGTGGAACAGTAAACTTATTTACACATACATTAAAAAAATTAGGTATTGAATGCAGATATGCAGATCCATCAGATCCAAGTAATTTTGAAAAATTAATTGATGATAGAACAAGATGTTTTTATGCAGAAACTTTGCCTAATCCATATTTAAGAGTATTTCCAATAAAAGAGGTATCTGACATAGGTAGAAAGCACAGTATTCCATTAATTATGGATAATACTGCAGCACCAGTAATTTGTAAGCCTTTAGAACATGGAGCTGCTGTAGTAGTTCATTCACTTACTAAATTTATTGGTGGTCATGGTACGGTAATAGGAGGATGTCTTGTTGATGGAGGTAATTTTGACTGGACAAAGGATCCAAAAAGACAGCCTTTATTTAACGAGCCAGATGCTAGTTATGGTGGCGCGCAATGGGGTGTTGTTGTTCCACAATTGACAGGAGCAAATGTCTCATACGCAGTAAGAGCACGTGTTGTACTATTAAGAGATCTAGGAGCACCATTAGCACCTGATAATGCATGGGGAATAATTCAAGGTTTAGAAACTGTTCCCTTAAGAATGAAACAACATTGTTCTAATGCCGAGAAAGCTGTTGCATTTTTACAAAAACATAAAAATGTAGACAGAGTTATCTACCCTACTTTGCACAAAGGAGAAATTGGTGAAAGATCCAAAAAATATATGAAGGGTGGAAATGGAGCACTTATTGGTATCGAAGTTAAAGGTGGTGTTGAAGCAGGTAAAAAATTCATAGAGTCATTAAAGATGTTTTACCATGTTGCAAATATTGGAGATGCTAGAAGTTTAGCTATTCATCCTGCAACTACTACTCACAGCCAATTAACTGAAGAGGAACTTTTAGCTGCCGGTGTAACACCTGGATATGTAAGATTGTCTATAGGTATTGAACATTCAGACGATATTATAGCTGATCTAGATCAAGCTTTAGGAGCTTCCGGAAAACCTAGCTTGAAAGCTGTAAGTTAGATTTTGTGTTTATAAATAAAAAATAGATACAAGATGCAACTAAAAAAATAGAACTTATTTGGTGCATAGATGCAATTAATATCTGTGCACCATATAATAAAGTAAATATTCCTAAAACAATCTGTAAAATAATAAAAAATCCCAAAATGTTGACTGATTTATACAAATCAGTTTTTTTATTCCTGTAAATATAAAATAATAGATATAGATAAAATAATCCTATTAAATAAGCTAATTTTCTATGAATAAATTGTACCAAGGAAGGATCGCTGAAAGCAGATAATTTAAATAAATTAATAATACTATTATCATCAGGAAAAATTGAGTTACCCATAAACGGCCAGGAATTATAAATTTTACCTGCATCCATTCCTGAGACGAACGCACCAATAGAAATTTGTAAAAAAACTAATAAAAGAAAACTAAATGGGAATATTATATTTATAGTGTTCATAACGTTTTTTTTAAATTTTATTTTTAAGTAATTCCAAAAAATTAATGATAAAATAATAAAAGCTATTAATAAATGTATAGATAGTCTAAAATGACTAACATCTACTCTATCGATTAGACCACTACTAACCATATACCATCCTATAAACCCTTGAAAACATATTAAAATAAAGATGAAATAAAGACTTATTAATTTTTTAAATTTAATTTTAAAAGTAAAATATATTAGTGGTATTAGAAAAGCTATACCAATTAACCTTCCCATAAATCTATGAGCCCATTCCCACCAAAAGATGACTTTAAACTCTTGCATAGTCATATCATAGTTTTGTAATTTAAATTCTGGGATCTCCTTGTATAAATCAAAATACATGATCCATTCTGAATTATTAAGCGGTGGTAAGAAACCAGAGAATAATTGCCATTGTGTGATTGATAAACCAGAATCGGTTAATCTCGTTAAACCACCAACAACAATCATTGCGGATATTATCCAAAACATACTTATAAGCCATATTGAAATTTGATTATTTACTTTTAGATTTTCACTATACATAGAGTGATAAATATAATAATTTTTTAATTATCCAAATATATAAATGTCGCCATTAAAAAAAGAAAAACTCAGCAAAATAAGAAAAGAATTGGATAAATTAGATGATTATTTAATAAGGATAATTAGGAAAAGAACTAACCTTGTGAAAAAAGTCTTAGCACTTAAAGAAAGAAAAAATCAAATAGTTGATCAAAAAAGAATTAATTTAATTTTAAAAAACATAAAAAAAAAATCGATTAAAAATAATATTGATCCAAAAATTACTAACAAAATTTGGAAAAATATGATTTACGCATATATAGATTTTGAACGTAGGAATTTTAAAAAAAAGAAATAAATTATTTGCTATGAGGTGGAAGTTTTTTTTCTATAAAAATTTCATGTTTTCTTGTGGATGGATTATATTTTTTGGCCTTTAACTTAACTTTAGCTTTTTCACCACCTGCAGGTTTTTTAACATAATAGAAGAAAGGACTATCAGGTTTAGCTTCTGGAACCAGTCTTACTTTTACATGTGTTTTTTTAGCCATTGTCTTTTTTTATCGCAGTTAAAATATTTTTAATATTATGTATTTTTGATTTAATAAATTCTTTTTGTTTTATATTAGTATTATAAAATTCGTCAATATCTGAATCATCAGAATTTAATGCTTTTTTGACTCCATTTAATGTCATGCCTTTATCTTTTAGCAAGAATTTTATTTTTTTTAGAATATTTATTGTTTTATCATCATAATATCTTCTATTACCATTAAAGATTATTGGCTTTATCTGCTTAAATTCTTTCTCCCAAAATCTAATCGTATGAGTTGATAAAGATCCATTTCTTTTATTTATTAAATTAAGTATTTTAGCTACTTCACCAATAGTTTTGTATTTACTATTAGCTTTTAAGTTAGTCATTTCTATTAATTAATTTTTTGAATTCTTTTGATGCTTTAAATAAAATTACATTTCTTTCTGAAATTACTTTTTCTTGTTTTGTTTTTGGATTTCTTCCAACTCTCTGTTTCTTAGTTCTTAACTCAAAAGTTCCAAATTTTGCAATCTTTACTTTTCTATGTTTAATAATATTCTTTAAAATAATTTCAAAAATATCAGAGAATAAAGTTTCACTTATAACTTTCGAAAATCCAATTTGCATATAGATTGAGTTTATTATATCTTTTTTTGTTAAATTTGTTCTTTTCATTTAATTAATATTAAGTTTGATTTGCTCTATTAAATTTCCTCTTATAGTTTGTTCACAGACTTTTAAAGAATTAGCAAATCCAATAGCATCAGTTGAGCCATGGCTTTTAATAACTGGCTTATTTAAACCTAGCAGAATAGCTCCATTATAAAGTCTTGGATCAAGTTTATTTTTAAATTCCTTTAAATTTTTATAATTGATTGTAGATGAAATTTTACCAATTATATTTGATGTTAAAGCATTTTTTAATTCGCTTATTATAAAATTAGAGGTACCTTCGGCAGTTTTAAGAGCTATATTACCTGTAAAACCGTCTGCAACAATTACATTTACTTCACCGTCCATAATATTATTACCTTCTATGTATCCAACAAAATCAAATAAAATATTTTTATTGTCTGTTAATAATTGATATGTATCTTTTATCACTGCATTTCCTTTTAATTCTTCAGAGCCTATATTTAATAAGGCAACTTTTGGTTTCTCTGTAGAAAATAAAACTTTATGTAATGCTCCTCCCATAATTGAAAAATCAACTAAATTTTTTGAGCTGCATTCTATATTTGCACCTAAATCTAAAACTACGCTCATTCCTTTTTTGCTTGGCCATAAAGCAGATAAGGCTGGTTTGTCGATATTTTCTATCATTTTTAAATTTAATTTTGATATTAGGAAAAGCGCACCTGTATTACCTGCAGATACAATAGCATGAGCCTCGTTTTTTTTTAATGAGTCAATAGCAAGCCACATACTTGTGTCTTTACCTTTTTTAGCTGCACTAAGGGCTGTGTCCTTACCTTCAACAATTTTATCTGTATGAATAACAACATATCTATCAGTAGAAATATTATTTTTTTTAATAATTGGATCTATTAAATTTTTGTTACCAAATATTTTGTAAACTATATTTCGAGATTTCTTCGAATGAATATTTATACCTTCAATTACTTTATTGGGAGAATTGTCACCACCCATTGCGTCAACAGCAATAATTAGTGGGTTGTTCATAATACCTAATCTTTTTTGTCTAAAACTTGTCTACCTTTGTATAAACCTGTTTTCAAATCTAAATGATGAGATAATCTGTATTCACCAGATTTTTTATCCTCTATTATATTTTTTGAGGAAAATTTTATATGAGATCGTCTTTTTCCCGCTCTAGATCTCGATGTTTTTCGTTTTGGTACAGCCATAATTAAAATTTAAATTCTAATATATCTTTTGTAAAGATTTTTAAAGAGTTTTTTACTAGAAATTCTCGAAATTTATCAAAATACTTAACAATTAAATCATTATGTATATCTATATTAATATAATCAGCAATTAAAGATATCTTTTTGGCATTTTGCAGTGTATCCCAAGTGTCTACAATTTCTATAATCGAAAAAAGTAGATTTACATAATCTTTCATTTTTTTGTTTACAGAAACATCTCCATAACCAATCTCTCTTATTGATAGTTCTATTTGTCTGATTACAAAATCAAAAATATCTTGTGCCTCCTTTTTAGAAACTTCTTCTTTATAAACTTTTAAAAAGAAGGCAAAATGAAACAAAAGTATTATAAGTCTATCTGAAAATGTATCGTTATTTTTTAAAGTCCTATAAAGACTTTTATTTCTAGTTAATCTCACCAAATTATTGTAAATATTTATATAATTATTACTCATATGAGAAATTTATTTCTTCTTATTATATTTTTTTTTACACTTAATTGCTCAATAAATAAAGTTTCAAATCTTCATGGATTTAGATTTATAGATACTAAACTTGACAAAATTGAACTTAATAAAAGCAACAAAAATGATGTAAGAAAAATAATAGGTCCACCATCATCAAAGAGTACTTTTAATGATTCTTGGCTTTACTTAGAGAGAAAAAAAACTAATCAATCACTATTTAAGTTGGGTAAAAAAAATATTTCTAGAAATAATATATTAATTATTGAATTTAATAATATGGGTTTAGTTAAAGACAAGACACTACTAGATCTAAACGACATGAATGATATTAAGATTGCGGAGAAAAAAACCGAGAAAAAATTTGCACAAGACAATTTTGTTTACAATCTGTTGTCAACATTAAGAAACAAAATTAATGCACCAACTAGAACAAAAAAATAATGGCGGTCCCTAGGGGAATCGAACCCCTCTTTCATGGATGAAAACCATGTGTCCTAACCGATAGACGAAGGGACCAATGATGGATCTTTTATTGTAATTTTTTGGATTAATCAAGTAAGTGAAATAATTTTTTTTACAACATTTAAATCAGATTTATTATAAGTAAAAATTGTCTCAGTTATATAATTATTTTCTTCCTTAATCACTCCATTCATTAATTCTCCAGAAGTAATACCTGTTGCACAAAAAAAACTTTCTCCTCTCACTATTTCATTAATCTCATATTTTTTATTTAAATCTTTTATTCCCATATCTTTTGCTCTTTTTATGTCAGTCTCTGTTTTAAATAAAAATCTTCCTTGAAAATTACAATTCAATGAGTCTAGTGCTGCAGCTACTATTACTCCTTCTGGACCTCCACCAATACCCATGAAAATATCAACATTATATTTTTTATTTGATACTAGTAAAGCGCCAGATACATCCCCATCAGTAATGAGTTTAATATTAACATTTAACCTTTTTAATTCGCTTATAATTTTACTATGTCTTGGTCTATTAAGTATACATACTGTGATTTCTGATTTTTTTTTATTTGTTATATCTGAATAAATATTAATGTTTTTTTCAACAGTAAAATCAATATCAATGCAACCTTTAGGTATATGACTACCCGTGGCAATTTTTTCCATATAAGTTTCAGGTGCATTTAATAATTTTCCTTTTTCTGCTACAGCTAAAACTGACATTGAGCCAGGTAGATTTTTTGCAACAAAATTAGTACCCTCTACTGGATCAACTGCTATATCTATTTCTGGTCCATTTCCTCTTCCTAGTTTTTCACCGATATAAAGCATAGGCGCTTCATCTAACTCACCCTCACCTATCACAACCTTGCCTTTAATATTTAAATTATTAAGTTGCTCTCTCATTACATCAGTTGCAGCTTTGTCCGCTAATATCTTTTCATTCTTTCCAATATACGGAAAACAAGCAATTGCAGAATTTGAGGTTATTTCTATAAGATTATTTAATAATTCCTTAGTTAACTTCATTAATTATGTTTTATATTCACTCTCTTTTCTTTTATCTTCAATTTGTAACTTATATTCAAACTCTCTCAGTCTTTTGTAAACACTTGCTAGTTCAATAATTGTTGGCCATGCTTTTAAGATATACTGCATAGATCCTTCTACACGACCAAATGCTCTTATGATCTGTTGCATAACTCCAAGAGTAACAGCACCAGCAACTATAGCAGGTGCAAGAAAGACATATGCAGATAATACATTAGCTTGCAAGTATGCTATTCTTCCAATATTAAAATATAAATATCTGATATAACTTAAAAAATGAATACTTCTAACGTCATCAAACAATTCCTCTATTGTTTTCGGTCTTACAGTGCCATCATCCTCAGCTATAACTAAAATTTTCCTATAAGCAGCCTCTTTTTTTTGAAGATCATATTCAACACCAACTAATCTTAATATTAATCCTAAAATAACTAAAAAGATTGTACCGCCTATAGACCATAAAAGAGCTCCTACAATTAAACCATACTCCCAATCTCCAAAAAAGAATATAGGTATACCAATACTTAATCCAAATAAAATTGGCATAAATTCAATTAATATCATTATTGCTTCAATTAAACTTGTTCCAAGTGACTCCATTATTCTTGAAAATTTTATAGTATCTTCTTGAACCCTCTGAGAAGCTCCTTCTATCTTACGAGCTTTTTCATATACACTATGATAATACTCAACCATAGCTGTTCTCCATCTAAACAAATAATGTGAAGTAAAATAACTTACAACAACAGCTACGCCAACATACATAGCTGCGAGCACAATAAATGAAAAAAGACTAGCCCAATATTCTTCGATAGTAATAGCATTTGGTGATCCTAATGCCTTTTGAATCATGTCATAAAATTCACCAAACCACTCATTAATTTTAACATCAATTTTAACCTGAACCCATAGAGATGATAGAATTATCAAGGATCCTATCCAAGACCATATGTACCATTTTTTTATAGTAAAAAATCTAAACATTATTTAATAAAATTATCTGCGTAAGATTTTTTAGTTATCTTTCTTTTTTGAGGTTCAATTACTTCAAAAAGAATATTATTTTTTTTGGCATACTCTATAGCCAAATCTTTTGATTTAAATTCTAGGTTTAATTCTGAATAAGTATCTGATGAACTTTCCCATCCCATAAGTGGATTTATGCCAGGATCTTCAGTTATAAATTCTATAATCCATTTATCAAACTTTTTAAGACCAGATTGCATGGCTGTTTTAGAAGGTTTGTAAATTTTTGCTTTTTTCATAACTAATGGTCGGGGCGGCAGGATTTGAACCTGCGACCCTCTGGTCCCAAACCAGATGCGCTACCAGGCTGCGCTACGCCCCGATTGCAGTACTAATACAGCAGATAAAAGAAAATTCAAAGGTTATATTGGTTACAAATTTCTAATAAATTTGCTATTTAATGCTATAAGAGATCATATGATCGTAGAATGTCCAAATTGTAATAAAAAATTCACTGTTGATAAAAAATTAATACCAGAAGACGGTAGAACTCTTAAATGTAGCAGCTGTAATCATATTTGGCATTATAAGATTCCAAGTACTATAAGTATTGATGATATAGGAATAGCTCAAGACAAAAATACTAATTTAGATACTAATAATTCTGAAGTAGAAAAAAAAGATGACGAGTATAATAAAGAAATTAATGATGAAAATTTAACTGATAAAAATCAAGATTCACTGTCTGAACAGAATACAGATCATATAAAAGATGAGGTAAATGATATAGAAAATGAAGAATATGATATAAAAGATGAAAAAGAAAATGATGAAAAACAGGGAAAAATAAAGATGGTATTAGTTTATTTTATTGTAGTTATCATTTCGTTATTAGGACTTATATTTTTATTAGATACATTTAAGTCATATTTAATTAGTGTATTTCCAACTATAACTCCCTTTCTTGATAGCTTTTACGAAACTCTTTTAGATTTCAAACTTTTTATAAAAGATCTTACTAATTAAACATGATTCAAAAAATTACAAAAGGGTTTACATCATTTTTTAAACTTGAATCTGCAAGTGGAATAGTACTTCTTTTTGCTGCTGTAATAGCATTGGTTATTAGTAATTCTGAATTATCTAATTTATATTTTTCAACATTAGAAAGATATTTATTTGTTGGGATAAATAATTTTGGTCTTAAACTTTCTGTTTTACATTGGATAAATGATGCACTAATGGCAATCTTTTTCTTTTTTGTAACACTTGAAATTAAAAGAGAATTTTTACAGGGAGAGTTATCTAATATAAAACAAGCCTTACTTCCTATAATAGCGGCAGTTGGTGGAATGGTAGTTCCTGCATTAATTTATGTGTTTATTAACTTAGGAGATGGAGAAACTTTAAAAGGTTGGGCAATACCATCAGCAACAGATATAGCCTTTTCTCTAGGTGTATTATCATTATTGGGTAAGAGAGTGCCTCTCTCATTAAAAGTTTTTCTAACAGCTTTAGCAATTATAGATGATTTAGGAGCGATAGTCATAATAGCTCTTTTTTACTCAGGAGATTTGAGTATTAAATATTTATCTTTAATGCTGTTAGCATTTATTGCTCTATTAGTAATAAATAAATTTGACGTAAAAAAATTTCTCCCATATTTAATAATTGGAATTTTCTTATGGGATTTTACTCATAACTCAGGAATTCATGCAACTATTGCTGGTGTATTACTTGCAATGACAATTCCTCATAGAAAAAAAGATAAAGATTTCTCACTTTTAATTAAGGTAGAGCACGCAATAAGTCCTTATGTTGCATTTGGTATAATGCCTATATTTGCTTTTGCAAATGCGGGTGTATCTTTGGAAGGTTTATCTTTTTCATCATTATTAGATAAAGTCCCATTAGGAATAGTTTTAGGTTTATTTGTCGGAAAACAATTAGGAGTTTTTGTTTTTTCATACATATCAATTAAATTAAAAATTGCCCAAATGCCAAGCAATACAAGCTGGTATAATTTTTATGGTGTCGGTGTTTTAACAGGAATTGGTTTCACAATGAGTTTATTTGTTGGAAATTTAGCCTTTGCTGAAAGTATGCAATACATGGATGGCGTAAAAATTGGAGTTCTAACTGGGTCATTATTGTCCACTTTATTTGGATACTTTTTAATATTACTTACACCAAATAAATAATTAAAATAATGAAAAATCTAATAATAATTGGAGTAACTATAATTATGTTTTTTTTTAAAAATTCATCACATGCAGATTATGAAAAAATCTTTTATGACTTTAAAATAAATAGTATTTCGGGTGAAGTAATAGATTTAAATGATTTTAAAGGTAAGGCTGTTTTAGTTGTAAATACTGCTAGTTACTGTGGATTTACTAAGCAATATGAAGATATGCAAAAGTTATGGGATAGATATCGAGATGAGGGGTTAATTGTACTTGGAATACCATCAAATTCATTTAATCAGGAAAAAAAAGTGAATAGTGAAGTAAAAAAATTTTGCGAGGTTAACTTTAATATTAACTTTCCACTTACTGAAATAACTGATGTAAAAGGTGATAAAGCACATGAAATTTATAAATGGGCCAAAGAAAACTACGGTAAATCTGCTGTACCAAAATGGAATTTTTATAAAATTTTAATTAATAAAGAAGGTACTATTGAAGATACTTATGCATCTTTAACCAACCCAACATCAAAAAAAATTACAAAAAAAATTGAAAGTTTATTAGATTAATACTGTTAATCCATCATGTGCAGGAATTACATTTTTGGGTAATTTTTTTTTTATCTCATTATAATCTATTTCATTACTGAGATTTGTAAGAATTGCTTTCTTGGGTTTAACTTTTCTAATTAAATTTAGCACATCATCTAAATTAAAATGTGTTGGATGATAATTATATC
Organism: uncultured Pelagibacteraceae bacterium; assembly: GCA_902527265.1. Taxonomy (GTDB): domain Bacteria; phylum Pseudomonadota; class Alphaproteobacteria; order Pelagibacterales; family Pelagibacteraceae; genus Pelagibacter. The sequence continues at coordinate 65,115 of CABZNY010000005.1, forward strand.
TTAAACAATCAATAATAAAATATTTTAATTTTTTTAAATATCTTAAATCTTTGCTATCTATATAGTTGACATCAGGTGCATATGCACATTTATTATTAATAATATAACAAATACTTTTTATTGAGCCATGATGAACCTTTAATGATTTAATAACGATTTTACTATTTTCATCATTTAATATGTGTTTATTCTTTAAAGTTATGGCATCAAGTATTGACGGATAATTTTTGTAGTCTTCAAAGCAATAACCAAAGGTATTAATAAGACTTCTTTTTGTAATTAAGTCAGCATAAATAGGTATTTTTTTTCTATTTTTTAATGAAAACACTCTTAATTCGTTGATTCCATGTGTTTGATCTGCATGAGCGTGTGTATAAAAAACTTTATCAATATTTTTAACTTTATTTGCTAACAATTGAGATTTTAAATCTGGAGAAGTATCAATTAGTATGTTTAAATTTTTAGATCTTATTAAAGCTGAACATCTTGTACGTACATTTTTCTTATTATTGGGATCACAGTTTCCATAATAACCATCAATTCTAGGTATACCTAGGGAACTACCACATCCCAATATGGTAAATTTTAAGGTCATGTATTAAAAAATAATCTATTAAAATTTTCTGTAGTTATTTTATCAAGTTCTTGAACTTCAATATTTTTTAACTCTGATAGTTTTTTTAAGGTGTAACGTACAAAAGATGGTTCATTTTTCTTACCTCTCATTGGCTCGGGTGCTAAAAAGGGACTGTCTGTTTCAATTAGTAATCTTTCTAAAGGTAAATGTTCAAACGTATTTTGAAGGTCATTGCTATTTTTAAATGTAATAATACCGCTAGCTGAAAAATAAGAATTAAGATCCATTAATTTTAAAGCAAATGGAAGTGAACCTGTGAAACAATGCATCAGGATTTTTAATTTCTTGTCTGAATTTTTTAATATTTCATAAGTTTCATCTTCAGCATTTCTAGAATGAACAATTAAAGGGAAATTTAATTCTAATGCAGCATTAATATGATTTTTGAAACTTGTGATTTGTTTATCTTTATCGCTATTGTTATAATAAAAGTCCAAACCTGTCTCTCCCACTCCAATAATTTTACTATTTGATTTGATTTTGCTGATTATTTCCTCTTTTGAAAGTTGATCTGTGTTTGTTTCGTGAGGATGGATACCAAAAGTGCCATAAATCATTTCGTCTTTATCAATAATCTCCAAAATTTTTGGAAAACCACTTAATTTTGTAGAAATTGTTAATACTTTATTAATTCCCTCCTTTTTGCATCTTGATAAAACATCTTGAATATTTTGAGCTAAAGGTTCGTGATCTAGGTGACAATGTGAATCAATCATTTTTTTCAATTTTTTTAAACAAAATATCTAATTTGTTCAATTTAAAACCTTTTTTTAGATAATTATTTTCTTTAATCGTTTCAAAATTAATTTTTTCCTCATTTATACCAAATAAACCTAAAACTTTTAGAGATGATGATGGTATAATAGGATAAAGAAGTATAGTTACTTTTCTTATTAATTCTAAAGCAACATAAATAATAGTATTCATCCTTAATTTATCATTCTTTTTTTTCCAAGGTTCTTGATCGTTGAAATATTTATTTGCTGAAAATAGTTGCTCAACAATAAAATTAATATATGAATTAACATCTTGATTATCTGAATACATAATTAAATTATCATAAT
>CABZNY010000006.1 GCA_902527265.1 uncultured Pelagibacteraceae bacterium
CATACCATGCATACCCTCGGTCAATAAAATACCTTTTAATTTGCTCATTATTAACTATATAGACCTCTATGAGTGAAAAACCAACTAAACATACAAAAGTGTTAATAATTGGATCTGGTCCAGCGGGCTACACTGCTGCAGTTTATGCTGCAAGAGCTATGCTAAAACCAATGTTAGTTGCAGGTATGCAGCCAGGTGGTCAACTAACAATTACGACTGATGTTGAAAACTATCCTGGCTTTGCTGATGTTATACAAGGTCCATGGTTAATGGAACAAATGAGAGAGCAAGCAAGAGCAGTAGGAACAGATTTAGTTGAAGATCATATTCAATCTGTAAATCTAAAATCTAAACCTTTTGAGGCAATCGGTGATGGTGGGCAAAAATATACTGCAGACTCAATTATAATTTCAACGGGCGCACAAGCAAGATGGCTAAATATTGAATCTGAAGAAAAATTTAAAGGATTTGGAGTTTCGGCATGTGCAACATGTGATGGTTTCTTTTTTAAAGATAAAACAGTAGCAGTAGTTGGAGGTGGTAATGCAGCAGTTGAGGAGGCAATGTTTCTTACAAAATTTGCGTCAAAAGTACAGTTAATTCACAGAAGAAATGAATTAAGAGCAGAAAAACTTTTACAAAAAAAATTAATGGAAAACAAAAAAATTGAAATTATTTGGGACTCAGTAGTTGAAGAAGTAATTGGGGATGAAGAACCAAAAAATGTAAAAGGCTTGAAAATTAAAAATATTAAAACTAATGAAATATCAGAGTTAAAAATTGATGGTTTATTTATAGCTATTGGTCATGACCCTGCTACTTCATTATTTAAAGATCAATTAGAAATGGACAATACAGGTTATCTAATTACAAAAAGTGATTCTACTGAAACAAATGTTCCAGGTGTTTATGCTGCTGGTGATGTCAAAGACAAAATTTTTAGACAAGCAGTTACAGCAGCAGGAATGGGCTGTATGGCCGCTCTAGAAGCAGAAAAATATTTAGCTTCAAATTAATTTAAGATCATTTATAAGTTATTCATGGAAAATATAGTAAAACAAATCCAATTAATAGCTTTGGTAATTATACTTGCTGCTACAATTATAGCATTTGGTATTGAGATATATCAAATGATAGTTGTTCAAAAAGTTACTTTGGCTGATTTGCTTTTACTTTTTCTATACCTAGAAGTTTTAGCAATGGTAAGAGTATTTTGGGAAAGTCAGTCAATTCAAATAACTCTCCCATTATTTATTGCAATTACTGCTCTATCTAGATTTATAATTTTACAAGGAAAATCAATTAATCCAGAAGTATTATTATATGAAGCAGGTGCCATTGTTTTAATCGCTATAGCAATACTTGTTTTAAGATTTAGAAACTCTCCAGTATTTGGTTTAGAGAAAAAGAAAAAAACTAAATAATTTTCAAAGAAATGCCGGATAAAGTTTTATTAACTGGAATAAGTGGTTTTGTAGCAAAACATGTAGCAATTGAATTATTAAATTCAGGCTTTGAAGTTTTGGGAACAGTGAGGAATAAAAATTCAATTGAACAAACTAAAAAAACATTAGAAGAGAATAATGTTTCAACAGAGAAATTATCGTTTGTAGAGTTAGATTTACTAAAAGATGAAGGTTGGAATGAGGCTGCAAAGGGTTGCAAATATATTATTCATGTTGCGTCTCCTTTTCCATTTAAAGTATCGAATGATAGAGAGTCACTTACACCAGCTGCAAAAGATGGGACTTTGAGAGTTTTAAATGCAGGGATAAATGCAGGAGTTGAGCACTTTGTAAAGACATCGTCCATTGTATGTATGTTTAGAAAACCAAAAAGAACAAATCCTTACACTTTTGGTGAAAATGATTGGACTGATGTAGAATGGAATAAAACAACTGATTATTTTGTATCTAAAACAAGAGCTGAAAAGGCTGCATGGGATCTTATGGAAAGTAAAGGTCTAAAAAATAATCTTACCTGTATCAATCCTGGCTTTGTTTTAGGAGATTTTTTAAATGAAAAAAGCTGTACATCCATGGAATATATAAAACAATTACTTCAAGGAAAATTTCCAGCTGCACCAAAGTTTTCAGTAATGATATCCCATGTAAAAGATATTGCTAGAGCACATGTTTTATCTTTAGCAAATAAAAGAGCTGGTGGTAGAAGATTAATTGTTGGATCTGAAGTAAGAAGTATTCTTGAGTTATCAAAAATAATGGCTGAAAATGTTCCAAGCCATGCAAAAAAACTTCCCAAAAAAGAATTACCAAATTTTATGGTGCAACTTCTTAGTTACATAGACACAAGTGCAAAAAATTTGGTTCCAGATTTAGGGCTTACAATGCAAACAGATCAAACATACGCAGAGGAAATTCTTCAGATGAAATTTTTACCATCAGAAACTGCTGTTGTTGATGCTGCAAAGTCAGTAGTAAGACTAAAATTAGCCTAAACTCTCACAAAAAAGCTTGATCCTTGCCATTGCAACTTTTAATTTTTGCATTGAAGTCGCATAAGATATTCTAAAATAACCGTCTAGACCAAATGCAGAGCCTTGTACCACAGCTACATTTTGTTTTTCAAGGAGCTTTTGAACAAAATCTGTATCATCTTTGATTTTTGTTTTTTTTCCAATCAATCCTTTGCAACTAGGGAAAACATAAAAAGCACCTTTTGGTAATAAACAAGTTATTCCTGGGATACTGTTTAAATAATTAACAACAAAGTTTCTTCTGTTGCTAAAAGATTTTGCTCTTTTTTTTATAAAAATTTGTGATCCATTTAAAGCTTCTACGGCTGCTGCTTGACTTATTGATGATGGATTTGATGTTGATTGAGATTGAATTTTTCTTATTGCGGCAATTATATTTTTTGGTCCAGCGGCATAACCAATTCTCCATCCGGTCATAGCATAAGCTTTACTTACACCATTCATAGTTAATGTTCTATCTTTAAGTTTTTTGATTTGTGCAATTGTAAAAAATTTAAAATTATCAAATTTTACATGCTCATAAATATCATCGCTTAAAATAAAAACATTTTTATTTTTAAGTAAAACATTTCCTAAACTAATAATTTCTTTTTTTGTGTAAGCTGCGCCTGTAGGATTAGATGGAGAATTTAAAATTATCCATTTTGTTTTTTTTGTGATTGCTTTTTTTAATTTGGCAGGAGTTAATTTAAATCCATCTTCTTCTCCACATTTTATAAATTTTGGTTTACCGCCAGCAAGTAAAACCATATCTGGATAAGATACCCAAAACGGAGCTGGTATTAGAACTTCATCTCCTTTATTTAATGTTGCTACAAATGCATTGTATAAAACTTGTTTACCTCCTGTACCTACAGTTATCTGGTCTAAAGTATAATTAAGTTTATTTTCTCTTTTAAACTTTTTTATAACTGCATTTTTAATTGCAAGAGTTCCATCAACTGGAGTGTATTTAGTATCACCATTTCTTATGGCTTTTACAGCAGCTTTTTTAATATTATCTGGTGTATCAAAATCGGGTTCACCTGCACCTAAAGCTATTACATCTTTTCCGGCGGCTTTTAATTCTCTCGCTTTTTGGGTAACAGATATTGTTGGAGAAGGTTTAATTCTTTTTAAACTGTTTGATATTATGCTCATTGATAATTGTTTATATTCTATTACTTTATTTAATATATGGAAAATACATATCAAGATTTAATTACAGATATTCAAAGTAAAAATCCAAAAATAAGTGGAAAACTTGAAGGTGGCAGAAAATTTAAAATTAAATCTGATTTTAAGCCAGCAGGAGACCAGCCAGAAGCAATTAAAAATTTAGTCAAAGGTGCTAAAAAAAACCAATTTAACCAAGTTTTATTAGGAGTAACGGGTTCAGGTAAAACTTTTACTATGGCTAAAGTAATTGAAGAAACAAACAGACCAGCTTTAATACTTGCACCAAATAAAACTCTTGCTGCTCAGCTATACGGTGAGATGAAAGGTTTTTTTCCAGACAATGCTGTAGAATATTTTGTGTCCTACTACGATTATTACACTCCAGAGGCATATGTTCCAAGATCAGACACTTATATAGAAAAAGAGGCATCGATTAACGAGCAAATTGATCGAATGAGACACTCTGCTACTCGTTCTCTTCTTGAAAGAGATGATGTTCTTATAGTTGCAAGTGTATCGTGCATCTATGGATTAGGATCTGTTGAAGCTTACAGTAAAATGACACTTACTCTTCAAAAAAACTATGACTATAATAGAGAACATATAATAAAATCTTTAGTTGCACTTCAATACAAAAGAAATGACCAAAATTTTTATAGAGGTACATTTAGAGCGAGGGGTGAATATTTAGAAATATTTCCCTCTCATTTAGAGGACAGAGCCTGGAGACTAAGTTTATTTGGAGATAAACTTGAAAAAATTGAGGAATTTGATCCACTAACTGGTGATCAAGTAAGAGAATTAAATTTAATTAAAGTTTATGCTAACAGCCACTACATAACTCCAAAACCTACAATAGAACAAGCAGTAATAAATATTAAAAAAGAATTAGAGATAACTCTTAAAAAACATAAAGAACAAAATAAATTACTTGAAGCACAAAGATTGGAAGAGCGAACGAAATTTGATCTTGAAATGATTGAAGCTACAGGGTCATGTGCAGGAATTGAGAATTATTCAAGATTTTTATCAGGTAGAAAACCTGGTGAACCTCCACCTACTCTATTTGAATATTTTCCAGATAACACTTTAATATTTGTTGATGAGTGTCACGTTACAGTTCCTCAACTGAATGGAATGTTTAAAGGAGATAGATCTAGGAAAAGTACATTAGCAGAATATGGATTTAGACTTCCATCATGTATGGATAATAGACCATTAAAATTTGAGGAATGGGATATGATGAGAACACAAACTGTTTTTGTATCAGCAACTCCAGGTCCATGGGAATTAGAACAAACCAAAGGTAAATTTATTGATCAAGTTATTCGACCAACTGGATTGATTGATCCCCCAGTTGAAATTAAACCTGCAAAAAATCAGGTTGATGACCTAATGCATGAATGTCTAAAAACAATTGAAAAAAATTACAGAGTTCTTGTTACTACTTTGACAAAAAAAATGGCCGAAGATCTAACTGAATACTTACATGAAAATGGTATCAAGGTAAGATATTTGCATTCTGACATTGATACTCTAGAGAGAATTGAAATAATGAGGGATTTGAGGCTAGGTGTTTTTGATGTTTTGGTTGGAATAAATTTATTAAGAGAGGGCTTAGATATACCAGAATGTGCATTAGTTGGGATATTAGATGCCGATAAAGAGGGTTTTTTAAGATCAGAGACTTCATTGATTCAAACCATCGGAAGAGCAGCAAGAAATTTAGATGGTAAGGTTATTTTGTATGCGGACAAAGAAACTAAAAGTATAAAAAAAGCTATTAAAGAGACTGAGAGAAGAAGAAATATTCAACTTGATTATAATAAAAAAAATAAAATCAGTGCAACTACTGTAAAAAAAGAAATAAGCGATGTTCTAGAAAGTGTATATGAAAAAGATTATGTTAAAATTGGTACTGGAGCAAACGTAGGGGGAAATCTTAAAAAACATATAAAAGCTTTAAACAAAAAAATGAAAGAGTCTGCAACAAATTTAGAATTTGAGGAGGCGGCTAAAATAAGGGATGAAATAAGAAAACTTGAAAGTACAGAATTGGAGGTTACACTTAACCCTAAGGTTAAACAATATAGCCTCAACAATAAAATATATCCAAAGGGAAGATCAACTATGGGAATGCCAGGAACAAGAGCTCAAAAAGGTAAAAAAAAATGGAAGCAAATAAAATCATAATTACTGGTGGAGCCACTAGAATTGGTGCTGCCATAGCTAGAAAACTTTCAGGCAAGGGAGTAGAAATCGTAATTCATTATAACAAATCAAAAGTAAAGGCTGAAAAACTTAAAAAAGAATTATCTATAAATGGTACGAAAGTTTATTTGATTAAAGGAGATCTAAGTGTTGAAAGTGATGTGAATAATATTGTTAAATTTGCAAAATCCAAATTAAAATATTTTGATTGTTTGATAAATAATGCTTCTCTGTTTGAAAATGATAAATTAGAAAACTTTAACACAGATAGTTGGGGACAACATTTAAGAACAAATCTAAGAACACCTGCGATTTTGTCAAAAGAATTTGCTAAAAATATTAAGAGTAAAAACAATAATATTATAAATATAATTGATCAAAGAGTTTTTAAACTTACTCCCTATTTTTTCTCATATACCATAAGTAAAACGGGACTTTATACCCTTACTAAAACTAGTGCCATGAGTTTGGCACCAAGAATAAGAGTTAATGGAATTGCCCCTGGTCCTACAATTAAAAACAAGAGACAAAGTAAAAAACATTTTAAAAAACAATACATGGCAACACCTCTCAAAAGACAAGTAGATGTTCAACAAATATGCAATGCGGTAGACTTTTTTATTAAAAATATATCTATTACTGGACAAGTATTGGCAATAGATAGTGGTCAAAACTTAAATTGGCAAACTCCAGACATAATGGGTGGAAAAGAATGAAAAATTTATACTTATTTTTATCAATATTTATTCTGACAATATCAACATCTTTTGCTGATGGTCACAATATTAAGAAAGATGGATTTTTATCAAAGAAATTTAAAGTAACTAAATTATCAACAATTGAAGATCCGACTAATAAAATAATTTTAATCAATAACCATGGTCAAAGTAATTTTGATGGAAAACAGAATTTTTGTACATCTATAGACCAAATTAGAAACCGTGTTTCATTAATAGATGAAGAAATAAATGGAAAAAAAATTATGCTCTATAATTTATGTGCACATAAAATAGTAGGTGATATGGGAAAAAAATGGTGGTTTTCAAAAAAACCATACGAAGGCAAGTCAAAATTAGACAAAAGAGTAGAACAAAATTTAGAGTTAGTAGAAAAACTTGCTTCTCTAGGCGTTCCTAGAAAACAGATATTTGTCACTGGGCATTCTTGTGGTGGATTAACAACTCTACTATTCTTTTCAAGACATCCTGACAAAGCTGGGGGAGGAATAGCTTATATGCAAGCGTGCTTTGATAGACTAAGTAAGAAGTATAAGGTATCAAAATTAGGATTAGAAGGAGGTTTAGCTAAATTTAAAGAAAAAAAACCTGCACAATACGATTTAAGGTCCCAATATAATGATGAAATATTAAAAAATCTAAAAGTTCCATTATTGGCTTTTACTCATCCAAAAGATCCTTTTGAAGGATTGACTTCTGATTGGTTGGATCAAATTGATGGAATGAAAAGAGTTGTTATATCTAAAGATTATACAATTGATGGAAAAAAATGTTTTAAATTAGGGAAAAATAAATCAGATAAATTTAAAGTTAAAGATGGACACAGTATGGATCAGGCAACCTGTTTTCAATATTACAATCCAATTATATTAGAATATATAGGATCTAGAATATGAAGAAAAATAATTTAAAAATTGTAAAGATTGATAAAATTAAAAGCCTTTTCAATTATGAAAAGAAAGTGCTTATTAAAGAACTTATTTTAAACTTAAAACTTGGTTATTTTGATCTTGAAAAAAAGGCTCCCCAAAAAGTTAAATTTAATTTAGAAGTAAACTACGAAGATAAAAAGCCTTCAAATGATAAAGATATTAAATCAATAGTAAATTATGCAAAACTTGTAAGATTGATCAAGAAACTTATCAAAAATAAACATTATAATTTTCTTGAAACATTAGCGGAAGATGTATTCGATGAATTATTTAAAGATAAAAGAATTGATAAAATAAGTCTTCAAATTGAGAAATTAGAAATCATGAAAGATTGCTCATCCGTTGGTATTCAAATTTCAAAAAAAAGAAGTCATGATAAGTTCTGATATAGGTAAAGAAGCAATTAAAAAAGAGCTACCACTTATACCCAAGCTTCCTGGTGTATACAGAATGTTAAATGAAAAGAATGTGATACTTTATGTTGGTAAAGCAAAAAATTTACCCAACAGATTAAAGAGTTATGTTTCGGAGAAAAATCATATTATCAGAACTGAGAGAATGCTATCTCAAACAAGGAAAATTGAGATCACAAGTACCTCTAATGAAAGCGAAGCACTTCTGCTAGAGGCAAACTTAATAAAAAAATATAAACCTAAATTCAATATACTTTTACGCGACGACAAATCATTTCCATTTATTTTTATTGGAAATGAGGATAAATGGCCTCAAATTAGAAGACATAGAGGAAAAAAAACTAGAGAGGGTTTTTACTTTGGACCATTTGCTTCAGCTGGATCTGCAAATTGGACTATTAAAATGATCCAGAAAATTTTTCAACTAAGAGTTTGTGATGATACAGTATTTAAAAAAAGAGAAAGACCGTGCATCCTTTATCAAATTAAGAGATGTTCTGGTCCATGTGTTGGATACATAGAAAAAGATGATTATAAGCTATCAGTAGATAGCGCAATTGAATTCGTATCTGGTAAATCAAGAAAGATACAAAAAAATTTGTCAGGACAAATGGAAAAGGCAAGTTCTGATTTAGATTTTGAAAAAGCTGCAATATTGAGGGATAGAATTAAATCTTTAAATATCATTCAATCGTCTCAAAGAATAAATGAGGCAAATTTAGTTGAAGCAGATGTTATAGCTGGATACAAAGAGTCTGGTAAGACTTGTATTCAAGTATTTTTCTATAGATCAAAACAAAACTGGGGAAACCAAGCCTTTTTTCCTAAGCACGACCCAGACGATAACCTAAAAGAAATTTTGAATTCTTTTGTTTCTCAATTTTATGAAAACAAAAGTGTACCAAGCTCTATTATCTTAAGTGAAGAAATTAAGGAAAAAGTCCTAATTGAAAAAACACTTTCCCAAAAAGAAAATAAAGAAATAAATATTACTGTCGCAAAAAGAGGCTCTAAACTAAAGGTTGTAAATCAAGCTCTAAAAAATGCAAAAGATAGCCTAAATAGAAAAATTTATGAGAGCCAAAATAATAAAGAGTTATTTGAAAATGTTTCTAAAAAATTTAATTTAGAAAATAATATTAATCTAGTTGAGGTTTATGACAACAGTCATATTCAAGGGACTAATAGTGTTGGAGCACTAATTACTTTTGGCGATGAAGGTTTTATTAAAAAAAGGTACAGAAAATTTAACATTAAAGTTAAGAAGAATGAACAAGATGATTATGGAATGATGAGAGAGGTTTTAAATAGAAGATTTAAAAGAGCTGTTCAAGAAAAAGATAATTATCTAACAATGCCAGATTTGGTAATAGTTGACGGTGGGAAAGGACAATACTCAGTAGCTAGAGAAACACTTAACGAATTGGGATTACATGATATTCCAATGATCGCAATTGCAAAAGGTAAATTTAGAAATAGTGGTAATGAAACCTTTTTTCATAATGGTAAAGAATTTAAGTTTGAAAAAAATGACCCTACCCTTTTTTTCTTACAAAGATTAAGAGATGAGTCACATAGATTTGCAATAAGTGCACACAGAGCGAAGAGAAAGAAAGGTATTAGTAAGTCTTTACTTGATCAAATTGACGGAATTGGATCTATAAGAAAAAGAGCACTTTTAAATCACTTTGGTTCAGCCAGAGCAGTTGAATCCGCTAGCTTAGATGAAATAAAAACAGTTGAAGGAGTTGAGGAAAAAGTTGCAAAAAAGATATATAATTACTTCCACGAGTAATATATGAAAATTCCAAATTATTTAACTATTGGTAGAATTATAATTGTTCCTATATTTGTTTTTGCATTTTATTTGCCAGGGTTTTATGGAGATGTAATTCCTTTTGCACTGTTTGTAATTGCCTCATTTACCGACTTCTTGGACGGATTATTAGCAAGAATGTTTAAGGAGGAGTCCAAACTTGGTGAATTATTAGATCCAATTGCTGATAAAATTATTGTAGCTACTGCATTAATATTGCTTGTCATGGATGGAACTATTAAAAACTATGAGGTAATTGCTGCAATAATAATACTTACAAGAGAGGTATTAATTTCTGGTTTAAGAGAATTTTTAGCCAAAGGAAGTGTCAAACTTCCAGTTTCAAGTCTAGCAAAAGTAAAAACATTTCTTCAAATGTTTTGTATTTCTGTTTTGCTCACTGGAGAAACTGGAAATAAAATTATAAATTTTCAAGACTATAATGCTCAAACAATTGGAATAATTTTATTATGGCTATCTGCTTTTCTTACTTTATATACTGGATATGAATATTTAAGGACAGGTATAGACCACGCAATATCTGAAGATAATAAAGATTAAGCAGCTCTTTTTTTTCTAACTAATTTACCATAGCTTGCTGATAAATCTAAAATAAGATCACAAACTTTATAATTATTTTCAGCAATTTGAGAAATTGGTGTAATCTCAGCAGCTGTACCTGTTAAAAAGCATCCTTTAAAATTAGATAATTCATCTGGTTTAATTTTCCTTTCATGAACTTTTATATTTTTTGATTTTGCTAATTCAATAACAGTTTGCCTTGTGATACCATTTAAGAATGAATCTGGAATTGGAGTATGAAGTTCGCCATTTTTATCTTTAAAAAATATGTTTGCACTCGTTGACTCTGCAACATTATCCTCGTGATCTAACATTAATGACTCGCTATATCCTTGTCTTTCAGCCTCATGCTTGGAAAGTGTACAAATCATATACAATCCCGCAGCTTTGCTATCCCACGGTATAGTATTTGGAGCTGGTCTTCTCCAATTAGAAATATTTAATTTAATGCCTTCAATTTTCAACTTAGGATCGAAATAGTCACCCCACTCCCAAGTAGCAACCGCTACATTTATTTTTGTTTTTTGAGCAGATACACCCATCATTTCACTCCCTCTCCAAGCAAAAGGTCTTAGATAACCATTCTGTACATTTTGAATTTTTATTATCTGGTTACAAGCTTTGTTTATTTCTTCTTTTGTGTAAGGAATGTTCATATCCATTCTTTTAGCCGAATGATATAATCTATCTGTATGTTCTTGTAGTTTGAAAATTTCACCATCATACACCCTCACACCCTCAAAAACTAAACTTGCATAGTGTAGTCCATGACTGATGACATGCAGCTTTGCATCCTGCCACTCAACAAGATCACCATTGTACCAGATTTTTCCGTCTCTTTTATCGTAAGGTATCATTTGATTTATTTTTTAGAAAAAATATCTTTGTATATATAATATGTCAATATAACTTACCATTATGAAAAAACTTTTGTATCTGAAAGATCACCAATTAAAAGAATATATCGAAAAAATATTCAATGGATATAGAGAAACTGTCGCTGATGCTAAAAAGGTTTTAGATAAACATGCTTTAGGAACTGCTCATAATAAAGTAATTCACCTTATATCTTTGTATAAAGGCATAACTATTTCAAGCTTATTAAGAAAGCTTAAGGTTACGAAACAAAGTTTAAATAGAGTTCTTAATGATTTGGTAGAGATTAAGGCCATAGAATTTAAAAGAGACGAAATAGATACAAGAGTTAAACATGTATACTTAACAGAAGAAGGAGAAAAAATATTTGATGAAATTTTTTCTGCTCAAAAAAAAAGAATTTATGATGCATTTTTAAGTTCTGAGTCTAACGATGTTATAAGTTTTGATAAAGTACTTAAAAAAATTATTAATGAAAAACTTTAAAGCACATATATTAATTGTAGATGATGATGATAGGATTAGAGATCTGGTAAAAGAGTATTTAAATCAAAATAATTATCTTGTTTCAACTGCCAAAGATTCAAATGATGCTTTTGAAAAGACTAAAATTATCAAATTTGACTTGATAGTATTAGATATAATGATGCCAGGAAAAACTGGTTTAGAATTTACTCAAGACTATAAAAAAAAAATTGATACACCAATTTTATTGCTAACAGCCAAGGGAGAACCATCTGAAAGAATTGAAGGACTTGAGGTAGGTGCAGATGATTATTTAACAAAACCTTTTGAACCAAAGGAATTAATTTTAAGAATAAATAATATTTTAAATAAAACTAAATCATTAGAGATAAAAAGAGTTATTAAATTTGGCAATATAAAAATAGATCTAAAAAAACTTTTTATCTTTAAAGATGACCAAAGACTAAAAATAAATAATACCGAAAAACTTATCTTAGAAAAGATGATAAATTCTCCTGGCAAGATCTATAAGAGAGATGAAATTGCAAGTTTAATAGATCTAAATAAAGAAAGATCAATAGATGTTATTATTACTAGATTAAGAAAAAAAATTGAAGAAACTCCAAAAAGTCCCAAATACTTGCAAACCATCAGAGGAGAAGGTTATGTCCTTTGGATTGAATAGAATTTTAAAGAACATCTTGCCTAAAAGATTATTTTATAGAGGATTGCTAATTGTTGCTGTCCCGATATTAATTTTACAAATTACAATCTCTTTAGTTTTTTTTGACAGTTTATGGATTAAAACAAATAAAGGTTTAACTAAAGCTTTGGTAAGTGAGATTGTAACAATTATTGATATTTATGATAACGAAAGTCAGTACAATAAAAAAATAGTTACAGATCTATATAACAAGAATTTTAGCTTTTCAGTGAGATTTTTAGAGAATGAAAAATTGCCAGATATTAAAGTTGAGAGATGGTTTAGTCCAATGGACAGAACCTTGAGGAGGGAATTGAAACCTAAAATTGGTCAACATTGGTTTAATACAATTTCATACAAGGAGGTTGTGGATTTAAGAATAAAATTTAGAGACGGTGTTTTACAAATATTTTTTCCCAAGGAAAGAATTCAAGTATCCTCAATAAGAATTTTTGCATTTTGGATTACAGTTCCTGCAATTTTAATGATAGCAGTGGCGATGATTTTCTTAAAAAATCAAACTAGACCTATAACTAAGTTAGCTCAAGCATCAGAGAGGTTTGGCAGAGGTGAAGATGTTGAGGAGTTTAGACCATCTGGAGCTTTGGAAATAAGAAAAGCAGGTCTGGAATTTGAAAAGATGAGAAAAAGAATTCTAAGACATTTAAATCAAAGATCTGAGATGCTGTCTGGAATAAGTCATGATTTAAGAACACCACTTACGAGAATTAAACTACAACTTGCTGTTATTAAGGATAAAAGTCTGTCAGAAAAAATATCAAAAGATGTTGATGAAATGGAAAAAATGCTAAATGAATACCTTCAGTTTGCAAGTACAGGTGCTCAAGATAAAACTGAAACTTTTGATATATCAAAACTTTTGGATGAAATTATTCTTAAGTACGAAAACAAAAATATTCAGAAAAAATTAAAGAAAAATACCTATTTCAATGGAAGAAGGAATTTAATCACAAGGTCTATAAATAATTTGCTAGATAATTCTATTAAGTATGCAGAAAAAATATCAGTAAATTTAGAAAAAAAAAATTCAACTATTCTCATATCAATTGATGACGACGGCCCTGGTGTAAAAAAATCAGAATTTCAAAATATTACCAAACCATTCTATAAAATTGATAAAAGTAGGTCTGAATCAAAATCAAGTGTTGGTTTAGGATTATCTATATCATCTGACATTATAAAGTCTCATGGGGGAGATATTAACTTTAATAAGTCAAAATTAGGTGGTTTGAAAGTAACTATTTCTTTGCCTTACTAGTTTTTTTTCTTTTCTTTTTTTCTTCTAGTTTTTTTTCAAGATTACTAATTCTCTTATTCAAAATATCAACTTCTTCTTTACTTGCTAGTTTCATTTTAAATACAATTTCATCTCTCTTTGATTTTAGTATTGAGATTACTTCATCAGATACATCTTTATAATTAATCAGACCTTGTTCAATTAGTTTTGCAAATTTATCGAATACGAATCTTGATTTTGACATAAAATTTATTTACTAGAATTCTATTTAATAGCTTATAATAAATTTTACAAATGTTTACTAATAATTTTGACCCAGTAGCTTTTGAAATATTCTCTTTAAGCATCAGGTGGTATTCACTAGCATACATTTTTGGGATAATTTTTGGCTGGCTATATTGTAAAAAAATTCTAATTAAAGATGATATAATTCAAAAATTATTTGAAGATTATATTTCATATTTGATAATAGGAATTATCATTGGAGGAAGGCTGGGGTATGTAATTTTTTACAATTTTCCTTATTTTCTGAATAATCCAATTGAAATTTTTATGATATGGAATGGAGGCATGTCATTTCATGGGGGGTTAATTGGCATAATTATTGCAAGTTATTTATTTTCGAAAAAGAATAAGAAAAATATTTTTATTTTTTTAGATTTAGTATCTATTGCAGCACCAATAGGCATTTTATTTGGTAGGATTTCAAATTTCATAAATGGAGAATTAGTTGGAAAAGTTACAAATTCTGATTGGGGAGTATTTTTTCCAGACTACGATGATAAATTAAGACACCCTTCTCAATTATATGAAGCATTTTTAGAAGGTATTATTTTATTTATTTTAATGAATTTAATTTTTTTTAATAAAAATTATAAAATTGGAAACTGCTCATTCATGTTCTTAATACTTTATGGATTTTTTAGAATTACCTCTGAAATTTTTAGAGAGCCAGATATACAAATTGGATATTTATTTGGATATGTCAGCATGGGAATGTTTTTAAGTGCCATAATGATTTTAATTGGATTTTTAATTTATTTTAAAAGAAATGATGAAACCAAATCTCAAAAAATTTAAGATTACATCAAAAAAACCTCTGCCTGTTGATGATTTTATTGAAAAAATTCTATACGAACCTGAGATAGGTTACTATTCTAGCAAAGATCCATTTGGCAAAAATGGAGATTTTATAACATCCCCTACTATTTCAAATCTATTTTCAGAAATTATAGGCATATGGTTGATTTCTGCCTGGGAAAAAATGGGCAAACCTAAAGTATTTAATTTTGTAGAACTTGGGCCAGGAGATGGAAGTTTAACTAAAGTTATAATTAGTACCTTAAAAAAGTTTCCAGAATTAGATAAAGCTATAAAAATTTACTTATATGAGAAAAGTTTATTTTTAAAAAAATTACAAAAGCAAAATATAGAAAATAAAAGAATTAAATGGATCAAAAACTTTAACTCAATAAAAAAGGGACCAGTTATTTTTTTTGGTAACGAGTTTTTTGATGCAATACCAATTAAACAGTTTTCGAATATAAATAATGAGTTATTTGAAAAATGTTATTCAGTTAATGACAATGTTGATATTATTGAAAAGTTTATAAGAAGTAATAAAAAAGATGCTGCTCAAATAATGACTTTTGGGACATTAAAAAAACTTAAATTTATTGAATTTCCTAAAAAGGGATTAATAGAGTTAAATCCAATAATAAAGAAAATCAATAAACTTTCTGGTGGTATTTTACTTATAGATTACGGTTATTTGAATAGTAATAACTCAAATACCATTCAGGCAGTGATGGGTAATAAGAAAATTTCAACCAAGACAATGTTAAAAAATCTTGGCAAAGCAGATATAACTTCACTAGTAAATTTTAATTTATTAAAAGAATACTTTCTTAAAAATAATCTTAAAGTAAAAAAAGTAGTTACTCAAAGGTTTTTTCTAGAAAGAATGGGTATAATTGAAAGAGCGCATATTTTAGAGAAAAAAAGGACTAATGAAGAGCAGAAATATATGAAAGAAACTTTGTCTCGGCTACTAGAAGAAAAACAAATGGGTAGCCTCTTTAAGGTAATTTTTGGATACAAAAATAAAAATAATAATTTTTTTGGTTTTGAATAATGTTTAAATCAAAAAAACTCTCTAAATTTAAAATGATAAGACATGGGTTTTTTAATCGATTTGGAGGTGTTTCAAAAGGTATTTATAAAGGTTTAAATTGTGGCTTAGGATCTGATGATAAAATTAGAGATGTTAAAAAAAATATAGAAAAAGTTTGCCAAAAAATTGGCTGTAATAAAAATAATCTCGTATTGTTAGATCAAATTCACAGTAATAATGTTTTTAAAATAAGTAAAATTCCAAAGAAAAAATTAAAAGGTGACTCATTAATAACAAATAAAAAAGGTATCGCTTTGGGAATTTTGACAGCTGATTGTGCTCCTGTTTTTATATATGACCCAGTTAATAATTTAATTAGTGCACTACATGCAGGATGGAAGGGAGCATACAAAAAAATAGTATCTAGCACATTAAGAAAATTTAAGTCAAGTGGTAGTAATTTTAATGATTTAATAGTTGTAATTGGACCTTGTATAGGAAAAGATAACTATGAGGTAAGAAATGATTTCTTGGATAAATTTATTAAACAAAAAAAATTTAATAAAAAATTTTTTAAAACCAAAAAAAATAAAATATATTTCAGTTTAATAGATTATATAAAAGACCAACTTGTGAAATTTGGGGTTAAAAACATTGAAATTATCAAAAAAGATACATTTTTA
Organism: uncultured Pelagibacteraceae bacterium; assembly: GCA_902527265.1. GTDB lineage: Bacteria > Pseudomonadota > Alphaproteobacteria > Pelagibacterales > Pelagibacteraceae > Pelagibacter. The sequence continues at coordinate 16,445 of CABZNY010000006.1, forward strand.
TTAAGTAACAACTTTTTCAGTGCTAGGAGGTCACTTAAAAATAAATTAAATGATTATGGTAGAAATATTTCTGTAATTATGATTAAATAGAATATTCTCAAAAAATGAAGATTCTCACTGGAAATAGCAATAAACAGCTAAGTAATAAAATTTCAAAAAATCTAAAAAATAAATTAGTCAATACCAGTATTAGAAAATTTGCAGATGGTGAGATCTATATTGAAATTAACGAAAATATACGAGGTAACAGTATTTTTATAATTCAATCAGTGTCCTCGCCAGCAAATGATAATTTAATGGAGTTGCTTCTTTGTGTAGATGCGCTTAAAAGATCATCTGCAAAAAATATCACTGCAGTAATTCCATATTTTGGGTATGCAAGACAAGATCGTAAGGTTGTGCCAAGAACTTCTATTTCTGCAAAATTAGTCTCTAACTTAATTACAAATGCAGGAGCTGATAGAGTAGTGACAGTAGATTTGCACGCAGGACAAATTCAAGGTTTTTTTGACATACCAGTTGATAATCTTTTTGCTACCCCAATCTTTGCAAAGCATATTAAAAGGAAAATTAAAAGTAATAATATAATTTGCGTTGCACCTGACGTTGGAGGAGTTGAAAGAGCAAGAGCTTTAGGAAAAAAATTAGATGTCGGTCTAGCAATAGTTGACAAAAGGAGACCTAGTCCTGGAAAGTCACAAGTTATGAATGTCATTGGAAATGTTAAAAATAAAATTTGTATTTTAACTGATGATATAATTGATTCTGGAGGAACAATTGTTAATGCGGCAGATGCTTTATTAAAAAGAGGTGCAAAAGAAGTTCATGTATATGCAACTCATGGAGTTTTTAGTGGTGATGCAGTTAAAAAGATAAAAAATTCAAAAATTAAAAACTTAGTTATTACAGATAGTATAGATAGTTCAGACAAATTAAAAAAAGTAAGAAATATTGAAGTATTATCAATATCAATCTTACTAGCTGAGGCTATTAAAAGGATTTCTAATTCAACATCTGTCTCAGATCTATTTAAATAAATCTTGTAAAATTACTAAACTGCGGTATAAAACCTGCAATTTATGAGCATAATACAAGCAACAATAAGAGATACCAAAACTAAAGGCCAAGTGAATGACTTAAGAAGCACAGGTAATGTTCCAGGCATAGTTTATGGTGGAGAACTGCCAAACGAAAAAATTTCAATTACTACTAAAGAGCTAAAGAATTTAATAAATAAAGAGAATTTTCTTTCTAATGTAATTTCTATTAATTTAGATGGCAAAGAACAGAAGGTCCTAACCAGAAATATTTCTTTTGACACTGTTACCGATGAGCCAATTCATTTTGATTTAATGAGAATTGTTAAAGGTGGAAAAATTATTTTAGAAATACCTGTGAAATTTATAAATAATGAATTATCTCCAGGACTTAAACGTGGAGGCGTATTAAACATTGTAAGACGTAAGGTAGAGCTTAGATGTCCTGCAGAAAATATTCCAACTGAACTTGTTGTAGATTTAGAAGGTTTAGAAATTGGTACAAGTATAAAAATTTCTTCAATAAACCTACCTGAAAATGTTACTCCTACGATTCAAGGAAGAGACTTCGTAATTGCTACAGTTGCTGCACCTACAGTAGTTAAAGAGCCAGAAAAACCAGCAGAGACGGCTGAAGGTGAAGCTGCAGAAGGAGCAGATGCTGCTGCAGAAGGTAGTGAAAAAACTTCAACTGATGGTGATAAGTCAGAGGGTGAGAAATCTAAAGAAGAAGATAAATCTTCATCAGATAAAAAATAATAAATAGTGAAATTTTTTTTCCAAAATTAATTTAATATGTTGTTACTTGTTGGTTTAGGCAATCCGACTCCAAATAGTCAAAATAATAGACATAATATTGGTTTTAAAATTGTGGATGCAATTAACCAAAAATTTGGATTGTCTAAACAAAAACCAAAATTTAAGGGATTGTTAACTACTGGAAATATTGGCGATAAGAAAATTTATGCAATTAAACCTCTAACATTTATGAATAATTCTGGAATTTGTATAAGAGAACTGCTTGAATATTTCAAAATAGATGCAGGGGACGTGATTGTATTCCATGATGACCTAGATATTGAATTTGGAAAAATTAAAGCAAAATTTGGTGGGTCAAGTGCAGGCCACAATGGAATTGCATCTATTGATAAGTTTATTGGTAAAGAATATTCAAGAGTTCGGGTTGGCATAGGTAAACCAGAAAATAAAATGTCTGTTTCTGATTTCGTGTTAAACGACTTTAATGAGGATGAACAAGTTCATTTAGATACTATTACAACTAATATAATTGAGTCCTTAACTATCTTAATTGATAAAAAATTAGACTTATTTTCTAGTACAGTTAACAACAACTAAATGGGTTTTAAATGTGGAATCGTTGGTCTACCAAATGTTGGTAAGTCTACTCTGTTTAACGCTTTAACAAGCTCTAATAAAGCACAAGCAGAAAATTTTCCATTTTGTACAATTGATCCAAATATTGGCATTGTAGCAGTTCCAGATAAAAGACTTGATCAGTTGGCTGTAATTTCAGATTCAAAAAAAAAAATTAATACAACAATTTCTTTTGTTGATATTGCAGGTCTAGTTAAAGGTGCCTCCAAAGGTGAAGGTCTAGGGAATAAATTTCTATCACATATCAGGGAAGTTGATGCAATTATACATATGATTAGATGTTTTGACTCGGATGATATTCAAAATGTTAACCCTAACGTTGATCCTATCAGAGATTTAGAGATCATAGAAACCGAAATGAAGTTAGCTGATTTAGAGTCAATTCAAAAGAGACTTGATAAAAAAAATAAAAAAAATGTTGATAATGAAGAGCTTCAATTACTTGAGAAAGCTCTAAAGATAATTGATGAGGGTGGTGATTTGACATTAATTACAAATAAATTTGATGAAAAACTTTTAAAAAATAGTGGACTTCTTAGTGCTAAACCAAAACTATATGTATGCAATGTAGATGAGGAGAGTATTAAGTCAGGTAACAAATATACTAATAATTTTATAAATAAATTTGATGAAAAAAATACACTGATAATTTCTGCAGATATAGAAAATCAAATAAACCAGTTAGAGGACGAAAATGAAAAAAAAAATTATATGAAAATGATCAATATGTCAGAGACAGGTCTCAATTCGTTAATAAGGAAAGGATATGAACTTTTATCCTTACAAACTTTTTTTACATCTGGACCTGAAGAAACTAGAGCCTGGACTATTACGAAGAAATCAACAGCACCAAATGCTGCAGGAGAAATTCACTCTGACTTTGAAAAAGGATTTATTAGAGCAGAAACAGTCTCTTATGAGGATTTTTTGAATAATCAAGGATGGTCTAAATCTAAAGAAGCTGGAAAAATGAGATTAGAGGGTAAAGATTATATTGTAAATGACGGGGATATTTTAAACTTTCGTTTCAATACGTGACCAGATTTTTTTCATACTGAAGTAAACTAAAATTGTTAATACTGATAAATATATAATTACTCTAAAACCAAGTTTATGTCTTGTTTCTAAATGCGGTTCAGCTGTCCACTGTAAAAAAGTTGTTACATCTTTTGCCATCTGATCAACTGTGGCTTTTGTTCCATCAGAATATTCCACAATGTCTTCGTCTAAAGGAGATGACATTTTAATTTTGTTTCCGTACATATATTTATTATAATAAACACCATCGTCTAGCTCTAGACCTGCCGGTGGTTCCTCATAACCCATTAAGACTGAGTAAATATAATTTGCTCCACCTTTTCTAGCTTTTACAAGCACTGACATATCAGGAGGATATGCTCCACCATTAGCTGCGATTGCTTCCTGAACATTTGCATAAGGCATTACAAATTTATCAGACAATTTAGCCGGCCTTTCAAACATTTCTCCATCGCTATTTGGTCCGTCAGTTACCTCAAAATTTGAAGCAATTGCTTTAGCCTCAAGCTCTGTAAACTCTGGTCCACCTTTTTCAACAAGGTTTCTATAACTTAAGTGTTTAAGTGAATGGCAAGAAGCACAAACCTCCGTATAAACTTGGTATCCTCTTTGCAAAGATGCTCTATCAAATTTGCCAAAGAAACTTTTAAAAGACCAATCTACTTCCAACAGATCATGTTGTTCTCCAGCTGCTTGGGCTTTTGAAAAAAATAAAGATGAAACTAAAATGAAAAAAAAAGTTAATTTTAAAGAGTTTCTCACAGTTTTTCTTTATAGTTAGAATTATCTCTAGCCATTGCCATATCTGGTGATCCGCCTAAAATTGGTTCAGTTATACTTAGTGGCAACGGAGTAGTTTTCTCCTTAAAACCTAAGAATGGAAGAATTAACAAGAAATGTGCAAAATAATACGCTGTAGCAACTCTAGCTATTAACAAGTATATACCCTCCGCAGGCATTGCGCCCACATAGCCAAGTATTAAAACATCAGCAACTAAAAACCAGTAGAATTGTTTATAAATAGGTCTAAACACCGTTGACCTTACCTTAGAAGTATCCAACCAAGGTAAAATTACTAGCACGAATATCGCAGCAAACATTGCAATTACTCCAAGTAGTTTATCAGGTACTGATCTTAAAATTGCATAAAATGGTAATAAGTACCATTCAGGAACAATATGTGCAGGAGTTACTAGTGGGTTTGCCTCAATATAGTTGTCTGCATGACCCAAAATATTTGGTGAGAAAAATACAAAGAATGCAAATATTAATAAAAATATTAAAAGCGCGAATGCATCTTTTATTACAATATATGGATGAAAAGGAACTGTGTCCTTAGACGGTTTTTTTATATCTATTCCAATAGGATTATTATTTCCAGGAACATGTAGTGCCCAAATATGAAGAACTACTAAACCTAAGATCAAAAACGGAAACAGATAGTGTAAACTAAAAAATCTCGTTAAAGTTGGATTGTCTACTGAATAGCCTCCCCATAGCCAGTTCGTTATGCTCTCACCCACTAAAGGAATTGCGCTAAATAAATTAGTTATTACTGTTGCGCCCCAAAAACTCATTTGTCCCCATGGAAGAACGTATCCCATAAATGCAGTTGCCATCATAAGGAAATAAATCAACATTCCTATAATCCAAATAACTTCTCTTGGTGATTTATATGAGCCATAATACAAAGATCTAAAGATATGAATGTAAACAGCTAAGAAAAACATAGATGCACCGTTTGCATGCACATATCTTATTAACCAACCATAATTTACATCTCTCATTATATGTTCTACACTTTGAAAGGCTAAGTCAGCATGAGCTACATAATGCATACCTAAAACTATTCCCGTAATTATTTGAGTAATTAAGCAAAAAGTAAGAATTCCTCCAAATGTCCACCAGTAATTCAAGTTTTTAGGAGTAGGATAATCTGTTAAATGGTTTGCAAGTGTTAATAGTGGAAGTCTATCATTAAACCATTTTCCAACTCTTGATTTAGGTGTATATTCATGATCACTCATAAAATTTTTTATCCAATCTTTATAGTATTGCTATTTACAAATTCGTATTTTGGCACTTCCATATTAGTTGGTGCCGGCCCTTTTCTAATTCTTCCAGATGTGTCGTAGTGCGAACCATGACATGGACAAAACCATGCGCCATAGTCCCCTTTGTCAGTTAAAGGAACACATCCAAGGTGAGTGCATACTCCCAACATTACAAGCCATTCTGGATTTTTTGCTCTATCCTCATCTTTTTCAGGATGTTTTAATTCACTTAAATCAACAGCTCTTGCACTATCAATTTCATCTTGAGTTCTTCTTTTTATAAAAACTGGTTTGCCTCTCCACAAAACGGTTATTGATTGACCAGGTTCTACTGCACTTATATCTACTTCTGTACTCGCTAATGCCTTTACAGATGCGTCAGGGTTCATTTGATCAACTAACGGCCAAACAACCGCGCCAACTCCTACTGCACCTGCTGCCGTTGTTGCAGTCACTATAAAATCTCTTCTATTTGGCTTCTTTTTTTCTTGATCTGACATTTATTATTATTTTAATTTTTTCTTAATATATGATTTCATATATGAAGAAAAACGTTATTTTTCCATGGTAACAATGACACACAAAAAAACTAAATCGATGCCTAAAATAGCACTTTACGAGCCTGATATACCACAAAATACAGCTGCGATAGCTCGAACTTGTTCTTGCCTTGGGGCTGTTCTTGAGATTATAGAGCCTTGTGGATTTTTACTGAATGACAAACGTTTTAAAAGAGTTGTGATGGACTACCTGGATGAAAAATTGATGAGGATTTACAAAAGTTCAGATGAATTTTTTGAAGCAAAAAAAAATGATAGAGTAGTTTTGATGACTACTAAGGCAAGTAAAATTTATACTGAATTTAAATTTAGATACAATGACACATTACTATTTGGAAGAGAAAGTTCAGGTGTCCCAGATGAAGTTCATAAAAGACTAGAGAATAGGATAAAAATACCAATGATTGAAAAAAAAAGATCCTTGAACCTCGCATCTTCAGTTGCAATAGTATTGTCAGAAAATATAAGACAATCAAATATTTATGGATCAAACAATTAAAAAAAAATTAGCACGAAATTGGTTTAAGACTTTGCAAGAAGTAATTTGTCTAGAAATAGAAGAATTAGAAGGAAAAAAAAATATCTTCAAAATTAAAAATTGGGAAAGAGGAAAAAACTCAAATGAAGGTGGTGGCCAATTTAGAATATTAGAAAATGGGAAAATATTTGAAAAAGTAGGAGTAAATTTTTCTGAAGTTTATGGAAAATTTTCAAAACAATTTAGAAATAGAATTCCTGGGGGAGATAAAAATCCAAACTTTTGGGCAGCAGGTATATCAGTAGTAATGCATATGAAAAACCCTCATGTTCCTGCTATGCATTTTAACACTAGATATATTTATACTTCTCATGGATGGTTTGGTGGAGGGATGGATGTTACACCTTGCCTGAAAGATAAAAGTTTAGAAAAATGGTTTCATAATGAATTAAAGAAATCTTGTGATAAACATAATAAAAAATTTTATAAAAAATATAAAAAATGGTGTGATGAATATTTTTACTTGCCACATAGGAAAGAACCAAGAGGTATAGGGGGAATTTTTTTTGATTATAAAAAAGAAAATTGGGAAAAAGATTTTAGTTTTGTAAGAGAAGTAGGAATAAGTTTTAAAAATATTTTTAGAGAAATTATATTAAAAAAATATAAGAAAAAATGGTCAAATAAACAAAGAGAAATTCAATTAGAAAAAAGAGGTCGATATGTTGAATTTAACTTACTTTATGATAGAGGTACAAAGTTTGGTTTACAAACAAACGGTAATGTTGAGGCTATTTTAATGTCACTACCACCTGTCGCTAAATGGAAATAAATTATGGAAAAAGAGCCGATCACAGTTAGAGGTTTAGAAAAATTAAAAGAAGAGTTGATTTTCTTAAAAGAGAAGAAAAGACCTGAGATAGTTGCGGCCATAGCTGAAGCAAGATCACATGGAGATCTTAAAGAAAATGCAGAATATCATGCTGCAAAAGAGCAACAATCTCACAATGAAGGAAGAGTTCAAGAAGTTGAAGATATTATAGCTAGAGCAAATGTAATTGATGTTTCAAAATTAGATAACGACGGAAAAGTTATATTCGGTTCAACTATAATGCTACAAAATTTAGATACTGATGAAAATGTGAAATATAAGATTGTTGGAAAGGATGAGGCAGATTTAAAAGAAAAACTAATATATTTTAAATCGCCAATAGGTATGGGTCTAATTGGTAAAAATAAGGGTGATTTAGTTGAAATTAAAACACCTGCAGGCGTAAAAAATTTTGAAATAAAAGACGTTAAATATATTTAATTTCTAAATACGTTATCAATTTCCTTATTACTTATTTTAAAGCTGTTGTTTAACCACAAGTCCTCGAGTAATCTAATTTTTTGTCCAAATTCTTTGCCTTCTTTTAATTTGTATTTTTCAAGTAAATCCTGGGATTTTAATGGAAAAATAGGTTTCTCAAACTGTTCAAAATATTTTTTTAATTCAATTAGTTTTTTTGGTGCTTTCTTAGAGTTAAAAATTTTTAAATCTAATAAATCAATAACATATGATTTATTATAAAAATAAAAAATTCTTTGAAGACTTTTCTTATTAAAGTAATCTTTTTCAGAAAATAATTCAAAATTTTCAATAAGAAACTTTACTCTTTTTTTATCTTCATTTGATAAATTATACTTAAATAAGAAATAATTGGCATTATCAGTTTCATCTATAATTAAGTAAGAAATTAAAAAAATAAATGTTTTTTTGTAAAATATATTTTTTGAGTATTCATTTATTTTTTCTAAATTATTAAGATTAACAAGCTGAGGAAAAATTGTTGTTAAAATTTCTAATGAAAAAGAGTCTTTTGATAATTGTAAAAAATATTTAGATAAAATAATTTTTTTTAATTCGCTCATTAGTCTTTCTTTTGAAAGATTAGCTACACCAGCGATGTTTTGCTTGATTGATTTTTTAACGGATGAATTATGGGTATGATTACTATAACTTATAAAGAATCTAATATATCTCAAAATTCTTAAATAATCTTCCTGAATTCTTTTATCTGCATTACCTATAAATATTACCCTACCCTCTTCTAAATGTTTTACGCCTCCATTGGGATCAAACAAATTGCCATCTTTATCCGCATAAATAGAATTAATGGTGAAATCTCTTCTTGATGAGTCTTTTAACCAGTCTGATGTATATTTAACTTTTGCATGTCTTCCGTCGGTATCTAGATCTTCTCTTAGTGATGTAATCTCAAAATTTTTTTGACCTATATTTGCAGTGATAGTCCCATGTTTTATGCCAGTTTCAAAGAATTTAATGCTGTTTGATTGCAAACACTCTTTAATTTGATTTGGATTTAGATTTACAGCTAGATCAATATCATCAACATCTTCCTGATTTAAAATTTTTCTAACACATCCACCTACATATCTAAGTTCACTAGTATTATTAAAATTTGATATCGCTTCAAAAAGTTTTGAAACTTCTGTGTTATTATATATGCTTAAAAAAGAGCTATCTTTTGGTGTAAGTTTTTTGTTTGATTTAAAGATTTTTCTAAAAAAATTATACATAAGTGGCTGGGGTGCTAGGATTCGAACCTAGGATGGCGGTACCAAAAACCGCTGCCTTACCACTTGGCTACACCCCAAAATTAATTTCATATATCACAAAAAAAAAGCTTTATATAGTTTTTGATAAATTACACCAATAGTTTTTATAATTTTTTCTTAATAATTTCTTTGCGTTTAGTGCGGCTTTTTTGGACTTAAAATACCCAACGATTGTTGAACCAGATCCTGTCATTCTTACATATGAATTTTTATCAATATTTAAAAAATAATCTCTAAGTTTCTGAAGTCTAGGATATTTTTTTGTAGATATGATCTCTAAATCATTTTTTAACTTTGACATTAAATTAAAATCAATATTTTTTGACCTTATTTTTGATAATTGTGGTTTTGAGTAATGTCTAACTCGGTTAAAAATACTTTTTGTCGAACAGCCAAAATTTGGCTTAACCATTAAAGTAAAAATTTTTAAATTTTTTTTAATTTTTGTAGTTTTTTTTTTATAAGAAATAATTAAATTTTTTTGATCAATGCCTAAGATTACATCCGACCCTATTTTTGAACATAAATCATATCTCTCTTTTAACGTTAAGTTAATTTTATTTTTTTTTTCAAAGTAATTAATTAAAGAGGCCGCGTTCATTGAGCCTCCACCAAGTCCAGCTTCTTGGGGAATATTTTTTTTTATTAAAATTGAATATTTATTATTTTTTAATTTTTTTTTTTTATCGAGAATATTTAGCAAATTACTAACTGTATTTATTTTTGGCACTTTATTGGAAAAATCTCCTGAAAATTTTACTATGTGATTTTTATTATTTGTTCTTTTTATAAAAATTTGATCATGTAAGTCGACAAAAGCAACTAGAGTTTCTAAATCATGAAGTTTTGATTTTCGTTTTCCTAGCACGTTGAGAGATAAATTAACTTTTGCGTGTGACTTAATCTTTTCAAATCTCATTAATTATGATTTTTTTAAACCCTCTAATAACTTAGATTTTATTTTTGATTTCATTTTATCTTCTGTTTCCTCAAGCTCTAAAACAGCCCGCCAATAATAATTTGCTTGTAGTTTTTTATTTAGTTTCCAAAGAACATCACCATAATGATCGTTAACAATTGGATCGTCTGGCATAAGCTGCAAGGCTCTTTTTAAATATTTTTCAGCATTGATATAATCACCTATCAAATAATATCCCCAACCAACAGAATCTGTTATATACGGATCGTCCTCTTTTTGTTTGTAGGCTGACTGTATCATTTCTATTGCTTCATCTATTTTGTGGTTTCTCTCTAGCCAACTATAAGCAAGATAATTCATAGTATATGGTTCATTTGGATATATTTTTAAACTCTCCAACATATCTTTGTCCGCTTTTTCATAATTTCCCATCCTTTCATAGCTGCTACCTCTTCTGTAAAGAATCCGAGAGAGTGCATAAGAATTCTTTTCAACCTTTTCCATTAATTCGGTGTAATATTCGATAGCAATTTCATAATTTTCAAAACCTTTATTAATGTTTGCATAATCATAAAGGATTTTTAAAGTTGGAGACTTTATAGAATTGAAATGCTTCTTAATATAAATTGCAGCTTCTTCTTCTGAATTATCTTCAGATAGTATTCTCCCAATCTTTTTTGTTTTATACCAAAAGTATAATTTATCTTTTTTTTTAAAATCTTCTAAAATTTTATTAGCTTGGTAATTATTCTTATTTAAGTAATAATTTTCAGCAAGCAAAGTCCGATTGAAATAAAATTTAGGATTTAAGTATTCTGATAATCTTAAATAAAAATTTGACTGATCAAAAATATTTTGCGTGGAAAATAAATTAGATACCAAATAAAAAATCTCAGCCAAAATATCATTTTCATTTTTACAAGAGAAATGAGTTTTAAATTTTTTATAAGCTTCATTATCAATCCAATCTTTGATTTGATGTAATAATATACTATCTCCTAAAGGTTCAATTCTTTTTGATACTTCATTTACTTTTTTAAGTTCTTTATTCTCAATGAGATTTGAAAAATAAAAATACATATATCTCGAATAATCTCCATCAGAACTATTTAATAACCTTTCAAAATATGAATTTGTTTTTTGTGAGTTTAAATAACAATTCTGAAAAGCAGTTGAAATTAAACTTAATGATCCATATTTATTATCTTCAATAGCCTCTTTTTTAATAAACAGATAATTAAAATCTTTTAAAATTTTGTAAATTACGTATTCGTAAGTTCCATCATCTTTGTCCATTTGAAATTCTTTGATTCTTTTATTGGCTTGTTTAAAATCTTTTTTCTTAAAGCTATCAACTAAAAGGAGAAGGTTAAGCTCAAAGGTATTTGAATTAATATCATTTTTTGAAATTTTTATTTGGTCTATTCCTTTTTTAACTTGTCCATTTAAAACTAGTGAAAATACATACTTTTTTAAAAAATTATCATGTTTTTGGATAAGAAATTTAGATGAATTAAAATAATCAAGTGCTGCCTCATTTTTTTGATTACCTGATGAAACTAAAGCAGAAAAATAATTAGAGAGATACTTTTGGTTGAATTTATTATCTTCATAAGTACTTGAATATGTACTGGTCTGCAGTGCTAAAAATGATAAAATTACTAATAAAATTTTCATATTTAAATTTATGACTTTAAATCTCAAAAATCAAAATGACATATTAAACCTTGAAAATCTTAACTCAAATGAAATTGAATATATATTTAACGATAAGCCAATTAACAGACTTAAAACTAAACCACAGCTAGAAGATAAAAAAAAACTTCTTTTAGAATTAAAGAATGAAATCGAAAATATAGATAATTGTGAACTGAAGAATAATGCTACGCAACTAGTATTTGCTGATGGGAACTGCGAAAGTAAAATTATGATAATCGGTGAAGGTCCAGGCCAAAAAGAAGACGAGCAAGGGAAGCCATTTGTGGGAGACGCCGGGGTATTATTGAATAAAATGTTAGAGGCTATTCAAATAAAAAGAAATAATATTTATATTACTAATGTAGTTAACTATCGACCACCAAATAACAGAAAGCCTGAACCTTCAGAAATTAATAGATATTCTAATTTTCTTCGAAAACATATTTCAATTATTGATCCTAAAATTTTAATTCTGATGGGTAGTACAGCCATGGAATCACTTTTTGGATCTAAGATAAAAATTTCAAAAGAAAGAGGTGTTTGGAAAGATTTAATCATTCATAATAAAACATACATGACAATGATCACATTTCACCCAGCATATTTATTAAGGCAAGCTGAACAAAAAAAATATTCTTGGGTTGATTTAAAACAAATCAGAAAGAAAATTGATGAATTAAGAATATCAGCCTAATTTTACGATGATAGAAATACATAAAAAATATATAAATTGGTGGAGAGAAAAACTTAATCTTTCAAATTATGGATTATTATGGATTACTTTTATTAAAGGTTTGATAATTGGAGTACTTTTATATCATTTTTTTATTATTTAATGAGAAAAATTATAGCTGGAGTTGATGAAGTTGGTAGAGGAAGTTTAATTGGTCCAGTGTATGCTGCAGCTGTTATTCTTAAAAAAAATATTAGAAAGAAAGAGATCAAAGACTCAAAGAAGTTAACTAAGATTGAGAGAGAAAAATTAGCAAAATTTATAAAAAAAAATTCTACTTGGGCAATAGGATCTGCCTCAGTTAAGGAAATAGAAAAACTAAATATTTTAAGTGCTAGTCTATTAGCCATGAAGAGAGCTATAAAAAAACTAAAAGTTAAACCTAATTTAGTACTTATTGACGGGAATAAATCACCAGAATTAAGTAATTATCTTATTAAAACAATAATTAAAGGAGATCAAAAAATTAAAGAAATATCAGCAGCATCAATAATTGCAAAAGTTTCAAGGGATAAACTGATGCTTAAATTGTCAGAATGTTTTAAAAAATATAAATGGGATTTAAATGCTGGTTATGGAACTAGAGATCACATTAATGCTATTAGAAAATATGGAGTAACTAGATTTCATCGAAAAACATTCAATCCAATACACAACATATTGAGTCACAGAAAAAAATAGTAACAAGTAGACTCAAAATAATTCAATCTCAGGTTGACGGAGACTCTACTCTGGAGTCTAATTAATAATTAAAAAATGAGTAATCAAACTTTAAAAAACAAAATTATTAATGGAGATAGTTTAGAGGAATTAAAAAAAATTCCTGATGAAACTTTTGATCTTATTTTTGCTGATCCCCCTTACAACCTTCAATTAAAAAAAGAATTAAGTAGACCGGATACATCTAAAGTAGATGCTGTAGACGATAAATGGGATCAATTTGAAAGTTTTAAAAGTTATGATGAATTTACTTTTGATTGGTTAAAAGAATGTAAGAGAATTTTAAAAAAGAATGGATCGATTTGGGTAATAGGTAGTTATCACAATATTTTTAGAGTGGGTGCTACAATCCAAGATTTAGGTTTTTGGATACTAAACGATGTAATTTGGAATAAAAATAATCCAATGCCAAATTTTAGGGGAACAAGGTTTACTAACGCACATGAAACACTTATTTGGGCATCAAAAAGTGAGGGGTCGAAATACACTTTCAATTATCAATCATTAAAATGCTTGAATGATGACCTCCAAATGAGATCTACATGGAACCTTCCGATCTGTAATGGTAAAGAAAGATTAAAAAACAATGGAAAAAAAGTCCATTCTACTCAAAAACCAGAAGCGTTACTTCATAGAATAATATTAGCCTCATCAAATAAAAATGATTTTATTTTAGATCCATTTTTAGGATCAGGTACCACGGCTGTTGTTTCTAAAAAATTAGGTAGAAAATATTTTGGAATTGAAAAGGAAAAAAATTATTTTGATGCTACAAGAAAAAGATTAAACAATACAGATATTATAAAAGATGAATATCTAGATACACTTCAAAATAATAGATCAAAACCAAGAATTCCTTTTGGATCATTAGTTGAAATGGGCTTAATTAAACCTGGAACAGAAATTTATGATCAAAAGAAAAAAGTAAATGCTAAAATTATGGTGGATGGAAGTATCAAATATCAACAATCAGAGGGTTCAATCCATAAAGTTGCAGCAAAAATTATTGGTGCAGAAAGTTGTAACGGATGGACATTTTGGCATTATAAATCTGGAAATTCTTTAAAGCCAATTGATGATTTGAGACAAAGATTAAGGCCTGCAAATTAAGCTCTGTAAATTTTACCCAAATAATTTTCAAGAAATTTTTTATTTTTTGAGAGATATTTCAAAATTTTATTTCTAATAAAAATATTGATGGGATTTGATAAGTGAAATGTAAAATGGTTTAATTTTGATTTATTATTTATAGAAGAAATACTACGAATCCTTTCTTGATAGAATTCATTTGTACCACTAAAAATACTTTTAAATATATCGTTTGCAGTTTCAATACTTTGGGAAGCTCCTTGAGCAAATGATGGAGGGAATGTAAATAAAGCATCACCTGACAAAAATATATTTTTTTTATTTAGACTTGGAAATTCGCTGCTAACGTGAACAGGAAATGATTTCAATTCACTTAAATTTTTTAAGCTTATTTGCGATGTTTTTTGTAAACCTGATACTAACGAAGCTAAAAATTCTTCAGATTTGAATAAATCATGATCTTGCAATTCATCTGAGGATAATTTTTTTTTTATAATAGCTACAAAATTGTATTCATTATTTTGATTTATTGGGTAGATCACATAGTGACTATTTGATCCCATATATATTGAAATATCACTACCATAATCACCATTTAATTTACCTCGCAGTGCAACATTAAGATTATATTTTGGATATATGCTTTCATTAAAAATTAGTGACCTCGTTTTTGAAAAAATACCGTCCGAAATAATTAAGTAATCGAATTCTTCATTTTTATTGTCTCCAAAAGAAATTCTGATGCCATTAGAATTATCTACTTTTGTTATATTTGAATTAAATTTTATTTTTTCTTGTGGGATGTTTTGAAATAAGAATTTTAATAATGTTGATCTTTTTAAGGTAGTGTATCGATTTAATGAATCATTAAATTGTGTAAGGTCTATATCGCAAATTTTTTTGGAATTATTTGCTTGTATGAAATTCACTTTTGATGGAAAGCTAACTTCAGATGCAGGTAGATTTTTAAATCCTATACTATTTAATAATTTTATACTATTTACTGATAATTGAATTCCATAACCTTCAAGGAAATTATAATTATCTTTTTTTTCAAATATCTTATATTCAAAATCTTTTTCATTATTTAAAAGATTTGCAAAATATAAGCCTGATATCCCTCCACCAATAATCGCAATTTTTTTCATTAATTTATTTGATAGTATTAAGTATTTTCTTTGTAAACGAAGGTAAAGTCCAATTGCTTAAATCTTTAACATTAATAAAAAATCCATCGCTCTTTTCTGGTAAATTATTTTTCATATTAATTGCAATTTTCATATCCATATTTGACATTTTTATATTGATCCTTTTTCCTAAATGATTTTTAAATTTTGTCTTAGGTATCTCATTCATGGGGAATATAGGCATATTTTTTAAAAAGTTAAATTTTCTGTTTTTTAAAAGATAGTAATTATTCTGCTTATTTTGAAAAATATTTGCTTCAAAAAACTTTTGTTTATTAAATTTATTTATTTTAATTATTTCAAAGTCATTTTTTTTAAAGGATTTGCAATTTGTCGAGATAGGACATTGATAACAAAGTGGGTTGGATGGTTTACAGATTAATGCACCTATTTCCATTATAGCTTGAGCATAATCACTAGCTCTAATTGTTTCTCCAAAAAAAATTTTTTTTTGGTGTAAATTTTCTTTAGAAATTTCTTTTTCTTTTTTTAAATAAAATACTCTTTTTAAAATTCTTTCAACATTTCCATCTAAAGGAATTATTTTTTTATTGAATGCAATTGCCATAATTGCATTAGATGTATAATCCCCTATTCCAGGTAGTGATTTTAAATCGTCCTCATTTTTTGGAAGCTGGCCCTTAAATTCATTTATAATTTGTTTTGCTGATTTTTTAAGATTTCTGGCTCTTGAATAATACCCTAATCCTTCCCAACATTTCATCAATTTAGCATCTCTAACTCTTGATAAACTTTTTAAATCTGGGATTTTAGAAATAAAATTTTCAAAATATGGTATTACAGTCTTCACTTGTGTTTGCTGCAACATAAATTCACTGACTAGCGTAAAATATTCTTTTTGAGTTCTAGAGACTTTTTTTCGCCAAGGAAGGTCTCTTTTATTATTATCGTACCAATTCAAAATTTTATTTGGTATGTTTTGACTTATCATATGAATTTTAAATATAATACTAAGCAGAGAACTAAATCTGTTCAAGGACTAAGATCTTTTAAAGATACTTTGCCCCAAGAAGCAAAAAGAATATTGAATAAAAAAGGTCAAATTTATTCAAATACTTTGGATAATTGGAAATTTTTTGTTGGCAAAGAATTATTTAATGTATCCTATCCAAGATCATTTAAAAATTCTAAATTAAATGGAAGCTGTTTAAACATAATGGTCAAAAGAGGAAATGAAGTAGATCTTGAATACTCTAAAAAAGAAATAATAAAAAAAATGAATATATTTTTTGGTTATAATGTAGTTGATGATATAAAATTAAAGACTTTTGAAGGTGAGTTTAAAAAAATTAAAGAAGATAAAATAAATAATGCGACAAAAAGTAAAAATATTAAGCAGATAACTAATATTAAGAATGATAAAATTAAAAAATCTTTGTTAGAGTTAAATAAAATATTTAAATCAAGATGAAAAAAATACTAATACAAACAATTATAATTTCATTATTTTTTGTAATACATAATGCTAAAGCAAGTATTAAATCGATCACAGAAGGTAATGTAGATGCAAAAGTAAAACTTATAGTTTTTGAATCTTTAACATGTAGTCATTGTGCGGATTTCCATAAAAATGTTTATCCTAGCTTAAAAACTGATTTTATTGATAAAGGTTTAATTTTAATCGAATTTAGAAATTTTCCATTAGATATGGCTGCATTTAATGCATCAAAAATAGCTCATTGTAAGAATGATGGAAATTCAGAAATACTCCATCATTTATATAAAAATCAAAGTAGCTGGGTAAGAGGAAGCACTATTGAAGATCTCAACAGAAACCTAAAGAAGGTAATTCAAGAATCAAATTTTAAATTAGATTTTGATAAATGTATAGCAGACTCAAAAATTGAAGATTTTATTTTAGAAGACCGAATCAACGGAGCTAAAAACTACAAAATAGAGGCAACACCAACACTTATAATCAATGGTGAAAAGTTCGAAAATACATCCAACTATAAAAAATTAAAAAAATATATAGAAAAACTGATATAAGTCATTGAATGGAGTTTAAAAAAATCCAATTAAATGGCTTTAAGTCTTTTGCAGAGAAAACTAACTTTTTAATTGAAAAAGGCCTTACAGGAATTGTCGGGCCTAACGGTTGTGGCAAGTCAAACATAGTTGAATCTCTTAGATGGTGTATGGGAGAGACTTCGGCAAAAAGTATGAGAGGGTCTGGGATGGAAGATGTTATATTTTCAGGCACATCAAATAAACCCTCAAAAAATATTGCTGAAGTAGTTTTAAGTTTAAACAATGATAACAAAGATGGACCGCACCAATACAATGATCTAGAAGAAATAGAAATTCGAAGAAAGATTGAAAAAGATAAAGGATCAAAGTTTTACATAAACAACAAAGAAGTTAGAGCAAAAGATGCACAAATGTTTTTTGCAGATCTATCTACAGGGGCTCATTCGCCATCGCTAATAAGTCAAGGCAGAATTGGAGCATTAGTTACAGCAAAACCATCTGATAGAAGAGCTATACTTGAAGAAGCTGCTGGAATAGCTGGTTTGCATGTTAGAAGACATGAAGCAGAAATTAGATTAGGAGCAGCAGAAAATAATTTAAAGAGAGCCGACGAACTTAGAAGACAACAAGAAAAACAATTAGCAAATTTAGAAAAACAAGCTGAGGAAGCTGCAAAGTATAAATTAATTTCAGAGGAAATAAAAAAAGTTGAGGCAGGGCTTTATTATTTAAGACTTCTAGAAATTGATAAAGAAATCACTTTAGAAAATGAAGTAAATAATGAGGCAGATGGGAAAGTAGAAGAATTTAATAAACAAATTGAAGAATTAGAAACTAAAATTAAAAATGAAATTGAAAGAGTAGAGCCAATAAGACAAAAAAATATTGAAAATTTATCTAAGATCCAAAGATTAAATCTTGAGCTGAAAGCTTTAGATGAGGAAACTACTAGAATAAATGAGGAAATAGATACAATAAAAAGCTCTATAAAAGTTATAGATGATGACATAGATAGAGAAAAAAGCATAGTAATTGATGCAAATTCTAACGAAAAAAGATTAAAAGAGGAGAGAAATATCTTAGTTGATACAGACTCAAAATATTATGAAACAGAAAAACTTTCCAATCAAGACCTAGAAAACTCAAAATCAAAATTAAAAAATGAACAAGATAGAATGGATGTATTATTAGAAGGGTTCAGTGCTGAATCTCTGCAAAAAAATAATGAAATTATTAGCAACATAAAAAGTCAAATCGAAGAAGTTAAAAAATTAATTTCAGAAAATAGAAATCATCAGACAATAAAAATTTTAGATGAATGTATAATTAACTTGTCTTATTTAATTATGAAAGTTAAAGAAGTTGAGAATGATGATGTAATTTCAACTCTAACATCAAAAAGTGATCAAATAAAAAAATTACAGGACGATTATGCTGAAACTTATAGTAAAAACCAAAACTTAAAAAATGAGTCAGTCAAAAGAAAAGAGAGAATTAGTATAATTGATCAAGAATTTGAAAGCTGGCAAAATCTTTTAACTAATTCTGAAAAAATGGTAAATGAACTTAATACCAGAAAAAATAAACTTGTAGAAAAATTGAATGTTCTAGAAAAACAACCTCAATCTCAAGCAGAAAAAAAAGGGAAAATTTCTGAAAACTTAAGGATTTCAGAAAATGAAAAAAATGAGAATGAAATTTTAGTTGAAAAAATTGATAATAATATTGTGGAAATTAGAAACCAACTAAACAACACAAAAGAAAATTCAATTGAAATTAGAGAAAAGAAAGCAAGCTCTGGAGCAACCATTGAAGGTTTAAATAAAAGGAGAAATGATCTTTTAGAAAGAGTTATGACAGATTTGAATGTTGAAGAAGGCAATATACTTAATTATTCTAATCTTGAAAAAGACGCTGAATTTCCTGACTTGGTCACTCAAGAAGAATTACTAGATGAAAAAAAGAGAGAAAGAGAAAAACTTGGATCTGTTAACTTAAGAGCAGATGATGAAACTGAAAAATATAAAACTGAAATAAAAAAAATGGAACAAGATAGACAAGATCTTGTTACAGCAATATTAAAATTAAAGGAAAGCATAACAGAACTTAATCAAAAAGGTCGAGAAAGATTGTTAGATGCATTTGAGAGAGTGAGTAGAAAATTTAAT
Organism: uncultured Pelagibacteraceae bacterium; assembly: GCA_902527265.1. Lineage (GTDB taxonomy): Bacteria > Pseudomonadota > Alphaproteobacteria > Pelagibacterales > Pelagibacteraceae > Pelagibacter. The sequence goes on from CABZNY010000006.1 coordinate 36,135, forward strand.
GAGGTTTACACAAAATTATTTAATGGGGGTAGTGCAAAATTAGAATTAGTAGATTCAGATGACCCACTAGATGCTGGTTTAGAAATGCTAGTAAGTCCTCCTGGAAAAAGACTTCAGTCGATTACTCTGCTTTCAGGTGGTGAGCAAGCTTTGACAGCATTATCTCTTATATTTGCAGTGTTTCTTACTAACCCATCCCCTATTTGCGTACTGGACGAAGTCGATGCACCGCTAGATGATGCAAATGTAACAAGATTTTGTAATCTATTAAATGAACTGACAAAGATTACCTCTACAAGGTTTATAATAGTGACCCACCACGCATTAACTATGTCAAAAATGGATAGATTATACGGGGTCACAATGCCAGAGAAAGGAATAAGTCAACTGGTTGCCGTTGACCTTCAAAAAGCTGAGAGCATGGTAGCTTAGTTTAATGGAAGAGGAAGATTTTAAAACTCGCCTTAAAAGTGCAAAAAATAAAGCAAAATCCAAATATTCTGAGAGTAAAGAGCCCTCAACATCGGGAATGGGTCATGCTTTTAAAATGAGTACAGAATTGGTTGCTGCAGTAGCTGTTGGGACAATTATTGGGTTTATTTTAGACAATTGGTTTGGTACTAAGCCCTGGTTAATTTTAATATTTTTTTTTGTAGGTGTGATTGCAGGAATAATGAATGTGATTAAATCAGCAAAAAGAATGCAACAAAAATAAGAAAATATAATGGCATCAAATCCAATGTACCAGTTCAATGTTTATCGGATTGGTCCGGAAATAAAGTTAGGCGCAGTTGACATTTCTTTTACTAATGCAAGCTTGTTTATGGTCATTAGTTCTTTAGCTATTTTGATAATTTTTAATCTAGGAGCAAAGAAAAAAACTCTAATACCTGATAAACTTCAATTACTGTCAGAATTAAGTTATTCCTTTGTAGCCAAAATGATTAGTGACACAGCAGGATCAAAAGCAAAACCGTACTTTTCATTTATTTTCTCACTTTTTATGTTTGTACTTTTTTGTAACATGTTTGGAATGATACCTTACGCATTTACAGTGACTAGCCATATTATAGTTACATTTGTGTTGGCAGCATTCATTTTCATTGGAGTTACAATAATTGGGTTCATGAAACATGGATTGGGGTATTTAAAATTGTTTGTTCCAAGTGGAGTTCCAATGGTTCTACTTCCACTAATAGTTGTTATTGAAATTATTTCTTATTTAAGTAGACCAATTAGTTTATCAGTAAGATTATTTGCTAATATGATGGCTGGTCACACGATGATGAAGGTATTTGGAGGCTTTGTTATAAGCTTAGGAATTGTAGGTGGATGGCTTCCACTTAGTTTTTCGGTTGCACTTACTGGTTTGGAGATACTAGTTGCTTTTCTTCAAGCATATGTATTTGCAATTTTAACATGCATTTATTTAAATGATGCATTAAATCTACACCATTAATAAAAAAAAGGAGGAAAAATGGAATTAGAAGCAGCAAAAATGATAGGAGCGGGTTTAGCAGCTATAGCACTAGCAGGTGCAGGAGTTGGTATAGGAATTATCTTTGGTAATTACTTATCTGGTGCTATGAGAAATCCATCTGCAGCTCAAAAACAATTCCCTAACTTGTTATTAGGATTTGCTTTAGCTGAAGCAACAGGATTGTTTGGCCTAGTAGTAGCGTTGATTATTTTATTTGCATTTTAGTTAATGTTAAAAAAAATAGTTTTTTTATTATTTGTTACATCCTTTGCATGTTTTAATACAGTATTTGCCGCTGAAAGTGGTGGTATGCCTCAACTTAATCCAGAGTTTTGGATTTCTCAAATCTTCTGGCTTATCATCACGTTTGGAATACTTTTTATTGTTTTGACGAAAGTTATATTGCCTAAGATTAGCGATAATTTAGAAACTAGAAAATCTCAAATACTTGAAAATATTGAGACCGCAGATAAGCAAAAAGAAGAAAGTCAAAAAAAAATTGACGAATATGAAAAGATTATTTTAGACAGCAAACTTAAAGCTAAAAGTTACTTTAATGAAGCTAGAGAAAAGATTTTGGATGATATTAATAAAAAAAGAGCCGCATTAGAGAAAGATCTTGATGAAGAAATAAGTGAAGTAGAAAAGGAATTGTCTGATCTAAAGCAGAAATCAGGGGAAAAAATAAATAAAATAGCAGCTGAAACATCAGCTGAGTTAATAAAAGAGCTAATTGGTGAAGAAGTAAATAGTAGCAGCATAGCAGCGATTGTAGAAGACCAATCAAAAATAAACAGAGAGAGAAAAGATGTTTGATGCAACTTTTTGGGTAGCAATATCGTTTTTTATTTTTATAGGTCTATTGGTATATTTTAAAATACCTCAGAATATAAACAATCTCCTAACAAAAATGATAGGAGATATAAAAAAAGAAATCGATGAAAGTGAAAAGTTAAGAGTTGAGTCAAAAAAACTTTTAGATGAAGCTCAAACTAAACTTAATTCTGTTGAGGGGGAGTCCAAAAAAATCCTTGATCAAGCTAAAAATGAGTCTGAGCAACTTGTTATAAGCATGAATGAAAAATTTCATAAATCTTCTGAAATAAAGAAGAATTTAACTCAAACAAAAATTAATCAGATGAAAGAGGCAGCAATTAAAGAAATCAAAGATACTTCTGTTAAAATTGCCCTAGAGTCTGTAAAAAAAATAATAACAACTACAGTTGATAAATCTAAACTAGATAATCTTTTTGAAAAGAATCTTGAAGAAGCAAAGACTGAATTAAAAAAAATTAATTCATAACTTAATTACGTTACATTTTCTTAAAATAATATAAAATCCAAATTATGAATTCGATTGTAATAGGATCAGGTTTTGGTGGAATGGCTGCAGCATTAAGGTTAAAAGCTAAAGGCCATAATGTAACCTTGATTGAAAAACATGAAGATTTAGGCGGACGAGCAAGAGTTTTTAAAAAAAATGGATTTACATTTGATGGTGGTCCAACCGTGATAACAGCACCCTACCTAATTGATGAATTATTTCAGCTTTTTAATAAAAATTCTAAAGATTATTTAGAAATTAAATCTTTAAAAACTTGGTATCAATTTGTTTTTGAAGATGGTTTTAAGTTTGACTATTCTGGTGATGAAGAAGAAATGGTTAATCAAATAAAAAAGATTAACGAAAAAGATGTAAACGGATATAAAAATTTAGTTAATTTTACAAAAAAGATTTTTGATAAAGGTTTTACTGAACTATCAGATGTCCCATTTGATAAACCCTCTTTTATGTTAAAGCAAATACCCTCTTTATTTAATCTAAAGAGTTATAAATCTGTTTATGGTTTGGTTTCCTCATATATAGAAGATGAAAAATTAAGAAGATTACTTAGTATGCATCCTCTATTGGTAGGTGGTAATCCTTTCACAACAACATCAATATATGGATTAATTTTATATTTAGAAAAAAAATGGGGAATTCACTATTCAATGGGTGGTACTGGTCAAATAATAAATGGTATGGAAAAACTAATGAATGAAGAAAATATAAAAATATTAAAGGGTTGTGAAGTAAATAAAATCATATCAAATAAAAATAAAATAACTGGGGTTGAACTAAATAACGGAGATAGAATAGAAACAGATAATGTTATTTGTAACGCCGATCCACCTGCAGTTTACTCAAAATTAGCAAACACAAATAGTAGTAATTCTATTTTTAATTGGAAAATGAAAAGAATGGAATATTCAATGGGTTTGTTTGTTTATTATTTTGGAACCAAAAAAGTTTACGATGATGTTGAACATCATACAATCAAATTTGGAGATAAGTACAAGGAACACTTGGACGATATTTTTAACAATAAAAAATTAAATGAAGATATTAGTTACTATTTACATAGACCGACAGCTACAGACAAATCGATGGCGCCTGATAATCATGATTGTTTTTATGTGTTGGTACCAGTTCCTAATAACCAATCTGGTATAGACTGGTCTATTGAGGGAGATAAAATGAAAAACTTAGTTATTAAAAAAATGGAGGAAAGTTTACTACCTAATCTAAGTGAAAATATTGTTGAGGATTTTTACTTAACTCCTGATTATTTTGAGAAAGAGTTAAATACAAAATATGGCTCAGGTTTTTCTATTCAACCAAAATTTACTCAATCAGCTTATTTTAGATTTCATAATAAATCAGAGATTTTTGATGGTTTATATTTTGTTGGAGCAGGTACTCACCCTGGAGCAGGTGTACCAGGAGTACTATCTTCAGCTAAAGTCTTAGACAAAATTTTGTAATGGAGAAAAAGAGTTTTCTATCAATATACGCAAAATCATTTAACTGGGCTGGTTTTTTTCTTCCAAAAGAAACTTATTTGAAATGTTCTAATTTATACGATTTTTGTAGAACTTTAGACAATATAGCAGACGACGAAGGTATAATTGATGTTAAATTAAGAAGATTTTTAAACTTCAAAAATAATTTTATCAATAAAGAATTTCAGAACCATATAATTAAAAATATGTGGGTATTAATGGATGAATATAATATTTCCACAAAAATTGTAGAGGACTTATTCGATGGTGTGGAGTCTGATATTCAAAATCAAATAAGATTAAATTCAAAAAAGGAATTATTAATTTATTCATACAGAGTAGCAGGAACTGTTGGATTAATGATGGCAAAAATTTTAAATGTCACTAACTCTGTTTCTCTTAAATCGGCTATAGATTTGGGAATAGCTATGCAACTTACAAATATTTCTAGAGATGTAATAGAAGACTCTAAAAATAAAAGGTTTTATATAAAACATAATTTTGAATCCATAAAAGAAACATTGGCAACTGCAGATTTATTTTACGATAGTAGCTTTTCTTCAATAAAGGATATTCCATTAAGTCTTAGATTTTCAATATTAGTTGCAAGAAGAGTTTATAGGCAAATAGGTAGAAATATTATTAAAAAGCAAACAATTCAAAATTACAACCAATCAGGTAAAATTTTTGTAACTAATAGCGGTAAGATATTGCAAACATTATTATCTATATTTGACTTGCTAAAACTATCATTGATTAAAAAACATAATCACCTTAGAGATAAAGAACACGAATTAATTTGTGAAGAGATAAATTTAGATGAAAGATTTTGATATTGTCATTATTGGTGGAGGTTGTGCAGGATTATCATTAGCATATGAATTAGAGACCAATAATAAGTTAAAAAATAAAACTTTAGCTATTATTGAACCAAGAGATGAATATAAAAAAGATAAAACTTGGTCTTTTTGGAAAACCTTCCCACATAATTTTGAGGATTGTGTAAAAAAAAATTGGAAACATTTCTCCATAAATGTACCTCAAAAAACTAGACATCTAGAGTGCGATAATTATCAGTATCAAAGTATCGATAGTGGGTTATTTTATGAGAAGATAAACAACAAATTAAAAGAAAATAAAAATATTTCCTTTCACAAAAATGATCAAAATATAAATTTTGATAACTCTTTAGTATTTAATAGCGTTCCAAATTTAGATAATTTAAACTCTGGTCTTTGGCAACATTTCTGTGGGGTAGAAATACAGACAAAAAAGGAATTTTTTGATGAAGAAATGATGAATCTAATGGATTTTGATTGTGAGCAGAGAGGAAGTGTTCATTTTTTTTATACACTTCCGTATTCAAAAAAGACAGCATTAGTTGAAACAACTTGGTTATCAGAAATGAATGACGACTCCCAAAAAGATTATGATCAGCAAATTAAACATTATATTGAGAATAATCTAAAAATAAAAGATTATAAGATTACATACAAAGAGGTGGGTAAAATACCTCTTTTTTACCCAATAATTGAACAAGTAAAAAATAAAATTAATATTGGAACAGCTGGTGGTATGACAAGGTTAAGTACTGGTTATACTTTTCTAAATATTCAAGAACAAAGTAAATATATAAGAGAAAATATTGAAAACATTAGTAAATTGAAAACTTTTCAAATTAAAAAAAAATATCAATTTCTTGATAATATTTTTTTAAAAGTTCTGAAAAATAATCCAAGCAAGATGCCAAATATTTTTTTTAGAATGTTTAACAATAAATCTAAAACCGTTATAAAATTTTTGTCCAATAAAAGTAATTTTTTTGAAGATTTATCAATAATATTAAAAATGCCTAAATGGATTTTTATAAAAGCACTTTTTTAAATTAAATGATTAGAATTTATTTTTACCACTCTTTAATTTTTTTTAATTTATGTATACTTTTATCTGGCATAGAGTATCTGAGAGAAGGCAGTTTCTTGATAATTTCATTGTTTTTAATTTTAACAATTGGAATATCACATGGCTCTCTGGATCATATTAAAGGTAAGAAACTAATTAAATACTTTGGATATAAATCAATGAGTATTTTTTATTTGAGTTATTTACTTTTTGGTGCAGTTATAATATTGATTTGGTTAATATTTCCAAAATCATTACTTTTCTTATTTTTAATTATCGCTGCTTTTCATTTTGGAAAAGAGGACTCCGAATTTGTTAATCAAAGGAAAAACTTTGAATTAATTTATTTTTTAAAAGGATCATTAATAATTACCTCACCCTTATTTTTCCACAAAGAAGAGACACTGACAATATTCGAGACATTAAATTTTTATATTTCAAATAATTTAATAATATCTAACGAGATATTATTCATATTTATCTTACTATCTTTAATTTCTGGAATTATTTTATCGTTTAACAAAAGTATCGAGGTAAAGTCATTATTATTGATGGATTATTTATCAATATTAATCCTAAATTATTTTCTTAATCCAATAATTGCTTTTACGATTTACTTTTGCTTTTTACATTCTATTAGGCACTCGATTTCTTTGATTAGAGAAATAAATAAAAATTTGTCAAAAGGTTTACCAACATTCATAAAAAAGGCCCTTCCACTAACAATTTTTACAATTTTTGGGTTTGTTGTTTCAATATCAATTCTGAATAATTATAACGAATTTAATGAAACAATATATAGAGTAATTTTTATTGGATTGGCCTCATTAACTTTTCCACATATATTGCTCGAATATTTAATTGAAAAAAATGAGTAATAAAAATATTAACTTTATTGGGTGGATTTTATTCATTATTTCTGCATTGGGTTTTATTATATCAAGTGTAGGAAGTTTTTGGGCTATGTTTGGTAGTCTTTTTTTTCTAGTTGCATGTATTGTTTTTTTAATCCCATTTTTTCGAAAGGATGAAAGTGAAGAATAATCATCTTAAAATACTTTTAGCAGCTCCGAGAGGGTTTTGTGCCGGTGTTGACAGAGCAATTGAAATTGTAAAGAAAAGCATAGAAAAATATGGCGCTCCTGTATATGTAAGACATGAAATAGTTCATAACAAACATGTAGTAGATAGCTTAAAAAAAATTGGTGCAATTTTTGTTGAGGAAATTGACGAGATTGAAGATAAAACAAGGCCAGTAATTTTTTCCGCCCATGGAGTTCCAAAATCAGTCCCAGAGGAAGCAACAAATTTGAATATGATTTTCGTTGATGCTACATGCCCTTTAGTTTCGAAAGTTCATAGAGAGGCAGAAAATCTAAACAAGAGAGATATACACATTTTACTTATTGGTCACAAAAATCATCCTGAAGTCATTGGAACTATGGGTCAACTTCCAGATGGAAAAATTGATTTAATAGAAACAATAGAAGATGCACAAAAGTTTCAAAGAGGGCAAAATGAAAAACTTGCTTATATAACTCAAACTACCCTATCTGTTGATGATACTAGAGATATCATAGATGTTTTAAAAGAAAGGTTTTCAGATATTCACGAACCTAAGAAAGATGATATTTGTTATGCAACTACAAATAGACAAGCAGCTGTAAAAAAAATAGCAAAAGATTGTGATAATTTTTTTGTTATAGGTAGTAGAAATTCCTCGAATTCAGTAAGATTAGTTGAGGTTGCCAAAAATAATGGTTGTAGTGACGCTGAATTAATTCATTCAGAAAGTATTTTTCCTATTGAGAAAATTTCTAAATGCAAAATTATAGGTATTTCGTCAGGCGCATCGGCTCCTGAAATTTTGGTTAAAGAATTTATAGATAATATTAAAAAAGAATTTACTGTACAAATTGAAGAGGTAGAAATAGTTAAAGAAGACGTAACATTTAAAATCCCAGGAAAATTGAATTAATGGCTGTATATACCAGAATTAATAAGAATGATTTAAGCTTAATAGAGAAAAGCTTTAAAACAGGAAAAATTTTATCATTTTCAGGGATAAAAAAAGGTATTGAGAACACTAATTACTTAATAAGAACCAAAAATAAAAAAATAATACTGACTATTTTTGAAAAAAGAGTTCAAAAAAAAGATTTACCTTTTTTTATGGACCTTATGTTTGGCTTATCTAGACAAAAAATTAAATGTCCAGAGCCTATTAAAAATGAAAAGGGTAAATATTTATTTAAGATTAAAAACAAAACGGCATGTTTGGTAAGCTTTCTTGAAGGAAAAGATAAAATCAATTTAACAAATAAAGATTGCTACGCTGTGGGAAAAAATGCAGCTTTATTACATATGGCTGCAAAGAAATTAAGTTTGTACAGAAAAAATTCTTTATCTGTTTATTCTTGGGGGCCGTTGCTTAAGAGAATAGATAAAAGAATTAATAAACTTTCAAATAATTTAATAAATATTATGAAGAATGATTTATTTGATATTAAAAAAAAATGGCCAAAGAGTATGCCCAATGGAATAATTCATAGTGACCTTTTTATAGATAATATTTTTTTCTATAAAAAGAAATATTATGGATTTATTGACTTTTATTTTTCAGCAAATGATTTCTTGGCATATGAATTAGCAACATGTGTGAATGCTTTATGTTTTAAAAAAAGAAATAAAGTGTTTGTTTTAGACAAAAACAAATCTGCTCAATTATTAAGAGGCTATCAATCAATTCGTAAATTGAATTCCAAAGAAAAGAGTAATTTTAATACTTTGTGTAGAGGATCAGCTTTAAGATATCTTCTTACAAGATCATATGATTACCTAAATACTCCCAAAAAGGCATTGATAAAAATAAAAGATCCAAAAGAATATTTAGATAAATTAAATTATCATAGAAAATTAAATTCTTTTAAGGATTATGGCCAATGATAAAAATCTATACTGATGGATCGTGCTTGGGTAATCCAGGAAATGGTGGATGGGCTGCAATTATTATAGAAGATAAAAAAAAGACCCATATAAAGGGTAGCAAAAAAGATACCACAAATAATCAAATGGAATTACTTGCTCCAATAAAAGCCCTTAAAAAAATTCCCAAAGGTAGCAATGTTCAAATTTTTACAGACTCTAAATATGTAAAGTCAGGAATTACAGAGTGGATACATAATTGGAAAAAAAATGGTTGGAAAACTGCAAATAAAAAACCCGTTAAAAATAAAAAACTTTGGACTGAATTAGATAATTTAACTAACCAATTTGAAATAAAATGGAGTTGGGTAAAGGGTCACTCCACAGATACTTTAAATAATGAAGTAGATTTAATTGCAAGGCAAGCTGCAAACTCCTAACATAGAGCTGTAAACAAAACACTTTTTAATTTTCTCAAAAAAATCAATTCTGTCTCATGTGACAATCGTTTAATTTTAAAAAAATTTATCAACATAAAATAAATCTTAAATGAAAGGTTATTTATGAAAAAAATAATTTTATCAATTGTATTTGCAATGTTCTTTAGCTCAGCATTTGCAGGTTCTTGTCCTATGATATCCAAGAATATAGATGCAAAAATTGAAGAAGATCAAAAACTTCGTGATGCAGGGATCCAAGCCCATTCAGATGGTGATCATGCAAAGTCAGAAGAATTACTTAATAAAGCACTTGAGTTATTTAAAAGCTAAATTGATTAAGGGGGGCACCTGGCAACAGAACGCCCCTTAAATAATTTATTATCTTTATCTATCAACTATAATTATTTTTAAAAAGACTATGTATTGACTATGTAACATACTTTCAAAACTCAAAATTTACTTTTTTTAAAATATTCTTTTATGTCTTTTTGAAACAATAGGTAAATACAAGAAATCTGTAATAAAGTATTTAAAATTAAAATAGATCTTACTGTCAATTCATTAAATCCTATTTCTGGTATAGGTCCATAAGGAGCAGCAAAACTTACATTTATTGCGTGGATTAAATCTAACAACCCAATCACATTCCAAGACAGCAAAAGACCCCATAGTATAGTACTTGGTTTTTTTATAATGTGGTTAACTAAAAATAAAGCAGTTATCCCAATAAAAAAGTCGCCCACAAAAGGAACTATCCATTCGGATGGTGCCGAACGCTCATTTTCAGTAAAGATCCAAAACAAAAATAAACCTGACCCAACTGCTCTGAATGACATCCATCCAGTTACAAAAATAATCCAATTTAATTTCACTTGAGAATTACATATCAGAAAGAAACCTCAATTACAAAGTCATCACAAAGAAACCCTAGATTAACTATGTACCCTACTATGTACCTTTCAAAAAAGTTATATATTATGTTATGTATTGATTTGAGTCGGACAACAGAACTGCCCTTCTTGCTAAATAATATCTAAAATTCCCTCTGCTGAGGATATTCCACAATTTTTAGTTTCCTCTTCTTCTTGAATATTTAGAACCTTTAAATTTTCAATAACCATTGTATAACGGCTAGATCTTATTCCCATACCTTTTGAGTTTCTATCAACCTCAGCACCAATTAACTTTGTAAATGATAAATAAGGGTCAGCTAACATAGTTATATTTTTTCCTATATTGTTCGCCTCCCCCCAAGCATTCATCACATATGGATCATTCACAGCTAAACAAAATATTTTATCAATACCTTTATCTATTATTTGTTGAGCATTTTTAACATAGCCTGGCAAGTGAAACTTAGAGCATGTAGCTGTGAATGCACCAGGTAAACCAAATAATATTATTTTTTTTGACCCTAATACCTCAGATATATTTTGTTCCTTGGGTTCACCATCAACTAAATGGAAAATCTTTGTATATGGGATTTGGTCTTTAACTTTTAGTTTCATAGTTTACTTTTAACGAAATTTTTTACTTCATCTGTATCGTTTTTTAATAGTTGAAAATTTTCCTCTTTGTCATGAACATATTGAAGCTCTTTTGGTAATTCTTCATGTTTATTTATAGCATTATCCGTAGCTGCTGGAAATTTGCATGGATGGGCAGTAGACAAAACTACACAATCATTAAATGATAACTTATGTGCAGCGCCTACTCCAACTGCTGTGTGGGGATCTAATATGACACTATTTTTCCCAAAATTTTCTTTAATAATCTCTAAAGTTTCATTTTCGTCACAGCTTTCTGAAACAAAATCCTTTTGAATGACATCTAAGTTTGATTTATCAATTTGGTATTCGTTTTGCTTAATTTTTTTCATTATTTCTGATGTAATTTTAGAATTAGAACTATTTACGTAATAAATTAATCTCTCAAAGTTACTTGCTAATTGGATATCCATACTTGGAGATAGTGTTTCTTTTACTTTTTTTGAAACATAATCACCTTTAGAGATTGCTCTGTGCAAAATATCATTCTCATTTGTTGCAACAATAAGTTTATCTATTGGCAATCCCATTTGTTTTGCAAGGTAACCTGCAAAAACATCTCCAAAGTTTCCAGTTGGTACTGAAAAAGATATCTGTTTGTCAACATTAAGTTTAAAATAGGTATAAAAATAATATACAGCTTGGGCAATTATTCTTGCCCAGTTAATTGAATTTACTCCAGACATATTTATAGATTTTGAAAAATCAAGATCTGAAAACATTTGCTTCACTATATTTTGGCAATCGTCAAAATTTCCATCAATTGCTATATTGAAAACATTTCTATCATCAACTGTTGTCATTAACTTTCTTTGCACTGGTGAAATTCTATTATTAGGATGTAAGACAAAAATATTTAAGTTTGATTTGCCTTTAATTGCATCTATAGCGGCAGCTCCTGTATCACCTGAAGTTGCAACTACAATATTAATTTTTTTATTATTCTTTCGTAAATAATACTCATATAAATTTCCAATGAACTGCATTGCAATATCTTTAAACGCTAATGTTGGACCATGAAATAACTCTAATAATTTGAGATCTCCAATGTTTGATATTTTAACAACTTCTTTTTCTCTAAAAGTTGAATAAGATTTTTTAATTAATGATGAAAGATCATCTTTAGAGATAAAATCTGATGAAAATTGATTGATTATTTCAGTAGATAAATCATTATAATTTAGATTTTTAAGGTCAGATAGGTCTTCTGGAGAAATTTTTTTTAAAGATTTAGGCACATAAAGTCCACCATCATCAGCTAAACCTTTGATGAAAACATCTTCAAAACTGTATTCTTTTGAATTATCTCTTGTACTTACGTATCTCATGAATTTTTTTTACCATTTTCCTATAAAATAAATAGGATTATTTATTTTATAATCTGGTCTACCAAAAATAAGACAAAAAGCAAAAATAAGTAAAAAATAGAGTAAGAAAATACCTTTTTAGCCTTCTTTATTTCAAATTTGTTTTTTTTGAACTTAAGAAGATCATAACAAACATAGTTGTAATAAAATGTAAGTAATAATGAAACTATTAAAAATGTTTCACCTGCAAAACCAATATAATACGGTAATATTACTACTGGCAGCATTATTAAAGAATAAAAAAATATATTTTTTTTCGTTTCCTCAATACCATTAGTAATAGGTAACATTGGAATTTTAGCTTTTTGATAGTCGTCTGCTTTGTAAAGGCTCAATGCCCAAAAATGAGATGGAGTCCAAAAGAATATGATTAAGAAAAATGTTATCGGTTCTAATGTTAATGAGTTCGTAGCTATAGTCCAGCCTATAACTGGCGGCAATGCACCTGATGCGCCTCCTATCACAATATTTTGGGGCGTTTTTCTTTTTAACCAAATCGTGTAGACAAAAACATAAAATGCGATTGTTATAGATAATAAAATAGCTGATGTTAAATTTGAAAAATAATAAAGTCCAATTACAGACACTATCGATAATACTGTTCCAAATAATAAAGCATGCTCCCTGTTAACCTTTCCAGTAGGGATAGGTCTTAGACAAGTTCTTGTCATTAATTTATCAAGGTCAGCTTCATACCACATATTTAATGCACCTGCAGCACCTGCCCCCATAGTTACAAAGAAAATTGCAATTATTGAATTTAGAAAAGAAACTGACACAGGAGCTGTTAATAATCCAACAGCACAAGTAAAGATGACCAAAGACATTACCCTTGGTTTCATCAACAATAATAAATATTTTGAATAAGAAATAGGGCTAATATAAACTGATTTTTTTTTAATTGTATTTGTAGTCACTGTTACTCAACATTCAGTGAAACAAATATTACAAGTAATATAACGCCTGCTATTAAAATATGATTTCCAAGATCGAATATACCTACTTTACTGTTTTTCTTATCAATTAATCTTCTACTTAAAGGTATTTGATCGTAAGGATTTATTGTGACTTTATCACCTTGTTCTTTTTGGTTTTCAACTTTTACCGAATAACCAAACCAAACAATATAAATAAAAAAAACAAATAAAATTAAGAAAAAAGCTAAGTATCCGTAGGCGTCCATATCAAGCTCCCCCTACTACAAAATAAAAAAATCTTGAAAATAGTGTATATTTAAATTCTGCAGTCATTAAAAATATAAAACAGGCAATTGCTGTCATTGGCCATAACAGAACATTTACTAAAGCGTATCTTTCCCAAAATAAGTGCATGAAAAAGGCCATAATTAACCCTGCTTTTAGAAACATGAAGAATAATATTAATGACCATCTCAACATTCCTTGAAATTGATACCAGTCGACCATATACGAAAAGAAACTTAGTACAAATAACAACAACCAAATCCAAAGATAAATTCCTATCTTTTGAGTACTTGTTTGCTCTTCTTTTTTAGTTGCTTCCTCTATTTTGTTAGTCTCTTCCATATTTTATTTTACCACAAATAGAAAAATGCGAAAATGAAAACCCAAACTAGATCTACGAAGTGCCAATAAAGACCTAATATTTCAATTTCAACATAATCCCCTTTCATTTTAGTAAACCAGCCTCTTTTTTTACTCTCATAATGACCAGCAAAGACTTTATAAGTGTAAATAAACAAGAAAATTACCCCAATTGATACATGGAAACCATGGAAACCTGTTATCATAAAAAAGAATGAACCAAACTGTGATGCACCAAAAGGATTTCCCCAAGGTCTAACACCTTCATGAATTAGTTTAGACCACTCAAACACTTGCATTCCTACAAAAGTAAGTCCACCTACAGCAGTAGCTAAAATTAGCCAACCACACATTTTACGATTTTTTTCGTAACCATATTTAACCGCTAAAGCCATTGTTCCACTACTTGTGATCAATACAAAAGTCATTATCGCAATCAGCAAAAGCGGGACAGGCACACCACCTACATGTAAAGAAAAAACTTCACTTGTGTTTGGCCAATCAACAATAGTTGAGCCTCTACCTTTCATGTAGGAAATTAAAAAACAACTGAAAACAAAAGTATCACTTAATAAAAAGATCCACATCATGGCTTTACCCCAATGTACACCTTTAAACATTGTTTGGTCTGAACCAGTGTCAGACGCCATGCCCTTAAACCCTGGTTTAAGTTCAAAGCCGTCTATTTTTTGTTCAGACATATTTTTTTCTTAAGTTTTCTCTACTTCTGTATTTGCTACTTCACTTGGAGCTGTTGTTTGTGGAATAAAGTCATCCTTTGCTCCTGGAACACTAAAGTCATAAGGCCATCTGTGAACAACCGGAAGTCTCTCACCAAAGTTACCATGTTCTGGTGGGACAGTAGAAGTATACCATTCTAGTGAATTAGCTTTCCAAGGGTTCTGTTCAGCTTTTTTACCTGTTTTTAATGTTTTAATGATATTGAAAACTAAAATAAATTGTGCTGCACCAACTATAAATGCTGCAATACTTATAAATTCATTCATTCCAACTGCAGATGTCATATATGGACTATCATACATTTCAAAATATCTTCTTGGAACTCCAATAAAACCTAAATAGTGCATCGGGAAGTATATTGAATACGCTCCTAGGAACGTAATCCAGAAGTGCCATTTTCCTAAACCTTCGTGCAACATTTTTCCAGCTACTAATGGGAACCAATGATAAACTGCACCCATAATAACCATTAACGGTGCAATACCCATGACCATATGGAAGTGGGCTATTACGAAATATGTGTCAGATAATGGAACATCAACTGAAACATTTCCTAAAAATATTCCAGTAATTCCACCATTTACAAATGTTACTATGAAGCCTAGGCACCATAACATTACTGTATTAATTCTAATATTTCCTCTCCACAAGGTAAGTATCCAGTTATAAACTTTCATGGCGGTAGGAACCGCAATAATTAAAGTGGTTGTTGCAAAGAAAAATCCAAACCAAGGGTTCATTCCACTAACATACATGTGGTGAGCCCATACGAAGAAACTCAAACCTCCAATACCTACTATCGCCCAAACCATCATTCTATATCCAAAGATATTTTTTCTGGCATGAACAGATATTAAGTCAGAAACTATTCCAAATGCAGGTAATGCAACAATATAAACTTCGGGATGTCCAAAGAACCAAAATAAATGTTGGAAAAGAATTGGGCTTCCACCGCCATATTCAAGAACTTCTCCTGCTTTTAATATTGTTGGCATAAAGAAACTTGTTTGTAAAACCTTATCTAATGTCATCATTATTGCACTAACTAGTAGTGCTGGGAATGCTAACATTGCTAGTACAGTTGCTGTAAAAATACCCCAAACTGTTAAAGGCATTCTCATTAGGGTCATTCCTCTAGTTCTTGCTTGTAGAATTGTAATCATATAATTCAGTCCACCCATTGTGAAACCGATTACAAATAAAGATAAAGATATAAGCATTAGAAGTATTCCCATACCTGATCCAGGAGTTCCCTCCAAAATAGTTTGTGGAGGATACAATGTCCAACCCGCTCCTGTTGGCCCGCCTGGAACGAAGAAACTTGCCATTAAAACTGCAACTGCAACAAAGAACATCCAGAAGCTAAGCATATTTACATATGGGAAAACCATATCTCTTGCTCCAACCATGAGCGGAATTAGATAGTTTCCAAATCCTCCCAAAAATAAAGCAGTTAAAAAATAAACTACCATTATCATTCCATGCATAGTTACAAATTGATAATAATGTTCTGCTGTCATGAAACCTGCTAACTCAGGAAAACCAAGTTGAAGTCTCATTAACCATGATAAAATTAGTCCTACAATTCCAGTAAATACTGCCGTTAAAAAATATTGAACACCAATAACCTTGGCATCCTGACAAAAAATCCATTTTTGAATAAAACTATGTGCATGATATAAATCTTGTTCAGGTATTTCGGCTGGTCTTACATAATCCATGTCGGGATTAATTGATCCAGCTGAACCATCTAAAACCTCTGATGATTGGGCTTGATATGATTTATTATTATCGTATTCGTCTGACATATTTTTTATCCTTTTATATATATTTTTTTTTAAATTATTAAATTGTTATTTTTGAGCCAATTTGTTCCCATCTACGTTTAATTTTTCATATCTAGCTGATAATTGTTCAAAGGTTTCTTGCTCACTTAACCACACTTCATAGTCAGCTTTATCCTGAACTTCAACACCACCTCTCATTGCGTAATGTCCAACTCCACAATATTCAGCACACAAAACTTCATATTCTCCAACTTTATTTGGTTCAAACCAATAAAAAGTAACTGTTCCAGGAACTGCATCCATTTTAGATCTAAATTGAGGTACATACCAATTATGAAGAACATCGACTGATCTTAACAAAATCTTTACAGGTCTGTTATTTTCTAAGTTTATTACATCACTCTCAATCATCACATCATCTTTTCCAAAAGGATCATCTGGGTTGATACCAAAAGGATTGTTGTCAGCAATGTTCCTAACTTGTGTGGTTCCTAATTTTCCATCTGCTCCGGGTAATCTATATTGCCATCCCCACTGCCAGGCCATTACATCTACTTCAAGTGCATTCTTTGGTACGTTTACATATTGATTCCAAATAATAAGACCAGGTGCTAGTAGAGCAGCAACTCCTAAGGTAGTTGCCCATGTTAAAATTTTTTCTAATTTTTTATCTTCGGGTTTATATTCTGCTCTTCTATCTTCCTTGTGTTCGTATCTAAAAACGCAATATATCATAAATAGGCAAACTGCTATAAACACTCCTCCGCCTACCCAAAAAGTAAGAGTAATTGTACTGTCCATTCCACCCCAATTTGATGCGATATCAGTCCAATACCAAGGTGTGAATATATGAAATAAGATAGATCCGATGATTACTAATAAAAATATTATTCCTACATGCATAGTGCTTATATAGAAGAATAATCCTGTAATTACCTATGACAAAATGTCATAAAACATATTAATTATACTAATATAATCAATATCTTTATGCTTAGTAAATTAGGTATTTTAATCACAATTCTTTCTTTAGTATTAGCCTTCTATTTTGTGATCTCTTTAGGGGCAGGAAGGTTTTCAAAAGGAGAGACAAAACCTGAAACTAAAAGATATCTAAGATCAGTAAATATACTTTTAATTATAATTGCAGTATTTGGATCAGTTTTAGTTTTATTTATATAAATTATGCAATCAAAGATTTACAGAATTCTATAACAGTATCATTGTATGCAAACATTATTGTAAAGAAAACTAGCCAAACTATAAATAAAAATAACCAGTATAATGAAAGAGCATTAATACTTTTTTCTTCTTTGTTATAATCTTTCTCATCTAATTTAAAAATTTTTGAGCTTACTTTGCCCCAGAAATAAAGACCTCCTAGAAGATGAATACCATGTAATGCAGTAAAGAAATAATAAGATGAAAAATATGTATTAGTTGAAACAAAATTTCCAGTTTTCATAAGTTGGTACCATAAAGCTAACTGTAGAAATAAAAATATATAACTTAGAGCACCTACATATATTAAATTTCTTTTTATTGTATTTGTAATTCCATTTTTTAAATCTTTACTTATTCTGTTAAAAAATATTGTTACTAGAATTAAGACCAATGTATTTATCCAAAGTAAATTTGTCTTCAATATAAAAGTTGTGTCTTGTTCTGGTGGTAGTGAGTAAAGATAGCCAGTAAAAATTAAACTAAATAAAGTTGTACTTACTCCAAAAATAATAATAACAGCTGACATTTGATTTGAAATTTCAAATGTTTTTCCAGAATGGCCACTATCAATTACCGCTTGATCTTGTTCCCAAGGTTTTTCAGTTAATGTGCCAAATATTTTCTTTAATAGAGACATAATGTTTATATAGTTCCTATATATAATTTTACAATAATGAAAATAAAAACCTCAATCGCAGTATTAACTGGATGTTTAACAATATTCTTTTTTTTAATGCTTCCAGTATTTCTTTCTATGAAAGAACAAAAAGACCAATCAGTCGCAGCGTTCAAGGGATCAGATTTTGAGCTTAAAGATATGAATAATAATATTATAACTCAAGAATCTTTTAATGGACCCTTAACTGCAATTTTTTTTGGTTTTACAAATTGTCCTGATATTTGTCCAATGACTTTAAATAAAATGGATATCGCATTGAATAGAATAAAGAAAAATAAAAAAAAAGATTTAAAAGTTTTTTTTATTAGCGTTGATCCTAAAAGAGATACTCCAGAGGTTATTAAAGATTACCTGAGAAATTTTGATAACAAGTTTGTTGGAATCACAGGAGATCCAGGTGAAATTTTTTTATTGTCACAATCATGGGGAATAATCAGTCAAAAGATTTTTTTTGAAAATGGTGATTACAATGTTGATCACAGCTCACCCGTGATACTTCTTAAAGATGGAAAATATATTGCTAAAATTTCTCACAGAGATGATATTAAAAAATCAATCAAATTAATTAATAAATATCTATAGATTCAAAATATAACTAAGTATTGATATTGAGGATATTACTGCTGTCTCTGATCTGAGAATATTTTCATTTATTTTAAATGATTTTACACCTTTAAAATTTAAAATATTATTCCTTTCTTGTTCCGAAAAATCACCCTCAGGTCCAATTATGATGCACAACGATTTATTTGTGTCTTTATTTAATTCAATTTTTTTATTTTTAGTATTTAGGTCGGTAAAAATTAAATCTATTTTATTTTCATTTTTTTTTAAGAAACTTTTCAAGTTTTGAGGTTTTTCTAAAGACGGTAGGTTTATTCTATTTGACTGCTCTGTTGCCTCTATAATTATTTTTTCTAATCTCTCAGAATTAATCTTTCTGACAATTGTTCTATCAAAAATAATTGGAACAAATTTAGTTACACCCAATTCAGTGGCCTTCTGTATCATGAAATTTGAATAATTAGATTTAATTGGCGAAAATGCCAACCAAATATCTACTGGGTTTTCTTTATTTCTTAATTTTTCTTGAATGCTAAATTCAACTTTGCCACTACTAATATTATTAATTTTAGCTAACCACTCACCGTTTTTATTAAATAATGAAAAATTTTCACCAGTTTTAACTCTCATTACTTTTGTTAAATAGTGTGATTGTGGTTTTTCAAGCCAAGAATTAAAATTAAGAGATAAACTTTCTGGAAAAAATATTCTAATATTACTCATATCAAGAAAGTAATTTATGAAAAATATTAAAGCAATAATTTTCGATGCCTACGGTACTTTATTTGATATAAATTCCGCAGCAGAAAAATGTAAAGATAAAATTGGTAGTAAATGGGAAAGCTTTTCAAATTATTGGCGAACAACTCAGCTAGAATATACTTGGCTAAGAAGTCTAATGAAAAGACATAAAGATTTTTGGAAAATTACTGAGGATAGTCTAGATAAATCAATGAAAGTTTTTAATATTAATCCTAATATGAAAAGTGAATTACTTGATCTTTATAAAATTCTTTCTCCTTATCCAGAAGTAAAAGAAACTCTAGAATTATTGAAAGAAAAAAATTACAAACTATCAATACTTTCAAATGGAACTCCTTCCCTTCTCAATGAATTGGTCTCTAGTAATAATCTTAAAGTTTTTGATGATATTTTTTCAGTGGAAGAAGTGGGTATTTTTAAGCCAGACTCAAAGGTATACGATATTCCAGTTAAAAAATATAAGATTGAAAAATGTGAAGTCGCTTTTTTAAGCGCAAATACATGGGATGTTTCTGGAGGTGGTAATTATGGTTTTAAAGCTATTTGGGTAAATAGAAATAATATTATTTTTGATAATTTAGATTACACTCCTGAAAATCAGATAAATAATCTTAAACACTTGCTTGATATTATTTAAACAAGTCACTATTTTAAAATTATGACAAACATTTTAGATCTCGTTGCTAGAATTTTAATTTCGGGTTTATTTCTTCTTAATGGAGTTTTTAAAATTAGTAATTATGATGGAACAGTTGGCTGGATGGAGAGTTTTGGAATACCAGGAATTTTACTTATACCAGCAATAATTTTGGAGATAGTTGGACCTATCTTAATTATATTAGGCTATAAAGTAAAAATTGCAGCAGGTTTGTTAAGTCTATTTTGTATTGCTACAGCAGTAATTTTTCATAACGATTTTTCGGACCAGATGCAATTAGGATCTTTTTTGAAAAATATTGCATTAGCAGGTGGGTTTCTATTTATATTCATAAACGGAACTAAAGATTTTAGTTTAGATAGAAAATTTTAAAAATAAAATGTCAAATATTGAAGTTAAAAAAATTATTGAACCTACGCCAGCATCTGACGGAGCTGGGGTTAAATTAAAAAGAAGTATTGGAGTAGAGCCAAATTACTTTGATCCATTTTTAATGCTAGATGAATTTGGATCAGAAAATAGTGAAGATTATATAGCAGGTTTTCCACCACATCCTCACAGAGGAATTGAAACAGTAACCTATATGTTAGCTGGAGAATTTGAACATAAAGATAGTACAGGTGGCGAAGGAAGAATGACAGCAGGAGATGTTCAGTGGATGAAAACTGGAAGTGGAATAATTCACTCTGAAATGCCAGCAATGAAAGAAGGTAAACTACATGGATTCCAATTATGGATTAATATGCCAGCTAAACTTAAAATGAGCAAACCTAATTACATATATATAGATGCAGAGCAAATGCAATCATATAAAGATGAGGAAAAAATTGTAAAAGTCATAGCTGGTAAATTTGAACAAGCTGAGGGACCTGTAAAAAAACATAATGTTGAGCCTATTTATTTTGATGTAGAATTAAATAAAGACAAAGAGTTTAATTTTCATTTACCATCAACTCATAATTCATTTATTTATTTAATTGAAGGAGAGATAAAAATTGGAAATCAGCAACATCAAAAAGTTGAAAATTCAAAACTAATTCTTTTAGAAAAGGGAGACAAACTTAAGGTTTATGGCTTAACTAACGCTAAGTTTCTTCTAATTGCTGGAAAACCAATAGGTGAACAAATTACTAGAGGTGGTCCATTTGTCATGAACACTAAACAAGAAATCTTGCAAGCAGTCGAGGATTATCATAAAGGTACATTTGTAAAATGAAATCTATTAAAGTAACAAATACAGGTGGACCAGAAGTTCTTAAATTAGAAGATATAACTTTAGAAAAACCGGGAGCAGATGAAGTTCAAATCGAACATGTTTCAATTGGTTTAAATTATATAGATACATATCATAGGTCGGGTTTATACCCTCTTCAATTACCAACTGGGATTGGAATGGAAGCAGCAGGCATAATTAAAGAAGTTGGTTCAAATGTTTCTAATTTTTCTGTTGGAGATAAAATTGCATACGCTGCAGCTCCTTTAGGTGCTTACTCAACTCACAGAAATTATACATCAAAAAATATTGTAAAAGTTCCTGATGATATTGACTTAGAGCAAATTTCGAGTGCAATGACAAAAGGAATGACAACTTTTTATTTATTACACAAAACATATGTTCCAAAAGAGGGTGAAACTATCTTATTTCATGCAGCAGCTGGTGGTGTTGGACAATTCTTTTGTCAGTGGGCAAAAAGTTTAGGACTGAAAGTTATTGGAACGGTTGGTAGTGATGAAAAAGTTAAGATAGCAAAAAAGTATGGCTGTGATGATGTTATAAACTATTCTAAGGAAAACTTTGCAAAAAAAGTTTTAGAACTCACAGATGGTAAAGGTGTTTCAGTTGTTTATGATGGTGTGGGAAAAACAACATATGATAAATCCATTGAATGTTTAAAATTAAGAGGAACAATGGTTTCATTTGGAAATGCATCGGGTCCACTTGACCCAATTATTGTTTCAAAATCTTTGCAACCAAAAGGTATTTATTTTGTCAGACCTGCAATGAATCAATACTTCACAAATAGTGAAGAAATACAAGAAGCGGCTAACATGTTGTTTAAACAAATTTCATCAGGAAATGTAAAAATAGAAATTTTTAAAAAATACAAATTAGAGGATACTGTTCAAGCACATAAAGATTTAGAAGGAAGAAAAATTACAGGTCCAGCAGTAATTATTCCTTAAATTGAACATCCATATCAGAAAGATGGAGTTTTAAAGCCTTAGTAGAAATTTGTATTTCTCTAATAAAAAATATTATTGAAATCATCATAGACAAACAGCAGGTTCCAAAAATTACTCTAGCTATAATTAAACTTTCTAAATAAAGAGCAAATACAGTTAGCATATTAAATAGAAAGCCAAATGCTGCTGACATAATTGCAAACTTTAATACACCAATTCTACTATTTAGGTTTATTAGTTGATCTTTCCATTCTGGCGGTGTGTGTTTTTCAAAGACGTACTCATCATGAATTTTTCTAATTAATCCACTTAAGGTATGAAATCTATTGCTATACACACTCATTATAAGCGGTATTGCTGGAAACATTAATGCTGTAACAGTGTAATCTATATTCATTCGAATCAATTTGATTATGAGACTCTGCTTTGCTATTTACAAGTAAATTGTTATGCAAAACATCAAATTGTTCATTGAACTTACAAGATTAAATAGACCGATTGGCTACATGCTTTTATTTTGGCCTTGTCTATGGGGTCTTACTATTGCCTATAATTTTAATTCTGAATTTGAAAAGTTTTATTTTTATTCTTTGCTATTTTTACTTGGATCAATGCTAATGAGATCTGCAGGCTGCATAGTTAATGACATAGTAGATAAAAATTTTGACAAAAAAGTAGAGAGAACAAAAAATAGACCAATTGCATCGGGCAAAGTTTCTGTAAAACTTGCAATTATTTACTCTTTTGTTTTATGTGTATTAGCATTTTTAGTCTTGGTTAATTTTAATAAATTCACAATTTTAATGGCAATGTTATCAATGCCATTGGCATTTACTTATCCATTGATGAAAAGATTTACTTACTGGCCACAATTATTTCTAGGAATTACATTTAATTATGGACTTGTTCTTGCATGGATATCTACAAATAACAGTATATCTATTGTTCCAATCATATTTTATTTAGGAGCCATATTTTGGACACTGGGTTACGACACTATTTATGGATATCAAGATATAAAAGATGATGAGATAATAGGAGTAAAATCTACCTCAATAAAATTTAAAAATAACCCAAAAATATTTATTTCTTTATGTTACTCATTTTTTTTTATTTCTTTAATAATAATAGGAATTTTAATGAATTTTAAAATATTATATTTCCTTACTTTAATAATAACCTTTTTGCATTTATTAATTTATCAAATAAAAAATCTTAATGTAGATGATGCAAATCAATGTCTACAAAAATTTAAAAGTAATAATTTTTTAGGATTAATAGTTTTTTTAAATATTTTAATAGGAAAAATAATTTAAATGACAAATATTGAGATACTGAAAAGACTTTATAAAGATTATACCAAAAATTATATAAATAAAATTTTACTTGCTGTTTTATTTTCAATTTTAGTAGCAGCAAGTACATCAGCTACAGCATGGTTATTAGATCCAGCCATTGATAAAATTTTTTTGAATAGAGACCAAAGTCTATTGTTACTTATTCCTTTTTTCATAATTATTGCATTCGCTACTAAAGGCATTTCTCTCTATATGGCTAAAGTATTAATGATAAACGTTGCTGAGGAGGTAAAAAAAAAAATACAAATGGATATGCTTACATCTTTTATTAAGGCAGATACAGAATACATTGAAAATAAACATACTGGAAAATATATCTCAAATTTAAACTTTGACGTAAATCAAATAACAATGATGCTAAGTACTTCCTTTTTGAATTTTTTCAAAGATGGTCTAACTTTAATAGGTCTACTTACAGTAATGTTCACACAAAATTGGAGACTATCTTTAATAGCTATAATTATGATCCCACTAGCATCTGTAACTGCAAAAAGGTTGGGTAAAAGGATGGGTAAAGTAGCTACAGAAGCTCAAGAAAAATCTGGAGACCTAAATAAATATTTAATTGATTTATTTAAAAACCATAAAATAATTAAAATTTTTCAACGCGAAGAATTTGAGGAAAATAGATCAGAAAAATTTGTTAATGATTTGAAAGAAAAGTCGATTAAAATATCCACAATATTCATCAGGGCGACCCCAATTATGGAAATCCTTACAGGAATTATGATTGCTTTATTAATATTTTACTCTGGAAAATTAATTATGAACGATCAATTAAGCTTGAATAATTTTTTTTCTTTTTTAGCAGCAATGATGTTGGCTTACCAACCAGTAAAGTCATTGGCTACTATAAATGTAGGCATTGGACAAGGAATGTCTGCAGGAAAAAGAATACTTCCAATTGTAGATATAAAAAATCTGATTGAATTAAATAAAGATAAATCAGAAATCGATTTTAAAAATGGAGATATAGATCTGAAAAATGTATATTTTAATTATTCTTCTAACGTGGAGAATAAGGTTCTGAAAAATATAAATATAAAAATAAATGGAAGAAAAATGACTGCATTAGTTGGTCAAAGTGGATCAGGAAAATCTTCATTATTGAGTTTAATCCCTAGATTATATGATCCAAAGTCTGGAATTTTAGAAATTGATGGACAAAATATTAGAGACGTTAATTTATTTTCTCTCAGAAAAGAAATATCAATAGTTGACCAAAATGTAACACTATTTGATGACACAATTTTTAATAACATTAAATATGCAAAACCAGACGCCGCAGATGATGAAGTTTATAGAGCTGCAGAGCTATCTATGTGCCAAGATTTTATAGATAAGCTTGAAAATAAATATCAAACGATGATTGGGGAAAATGGGGTTCGATTATCAGGGGGTGAAAAACAAAGATTATCAATTGCAAGAGCTTTTTTAAAAGATAGTAAAATAATTCTTTTAGATGAAGCAACATCCTCACTAGACTCTGAAACTGAAGAAAAAATTCAGAAAGCACTAGATAAATTAGTATTCAATAAAACAACTGTAGTCATAGCCCATAGACTTTCAACAATTCTGAATTCAGATAAAATTTATGTAATGGATGCAGGTAATGTTCTTGACTCAGGAAAACATGAGGAGCTTTTAAAAAAATCTGAAACATATAAAAACTTCTACAATAAGCAGATAAACAAAAACTGATGTTTTTTATTTATAATATTTTTTTATTAATAATATTATTAATCTCACCAATTATCTTAATAATCAGAATATTTTTAGGGAAAGAGGATAAAATAAGGTTTAAAGAGAAGTTTTGCTTGTTTTCGAAAAAAAATTATGTGAATGGAACAATATGGTTTCATGGAGCGAGTGTTGGGGAAATTTTAAGTATAATCCCAATCGTAGAAAAATTTGAAAAAGACAATAAAATTAAAAAAATTTTGATCACTTCTTCAACAACTAGTTCTTCTTATATTTTATCTAAATACAAATTTAAAAAAACAATTCATCAATTTTATCCATTTGACTTAAATATTCTTACTAAATTATTTATTAATTATTGGAAGCCGAGACTGGCAATATTTGTGGACTCAGAAATTTGGCCAAATATGTATAATAATTTATACAAAAAAAAAATTCCTTTAATACTTCTTAATGCAAGAATTACTGAAAAATCATTTAATAGGTGGAAATATTTTCCCAATTTTTCAAAGAATATATTTGAAAAAATAAGTGTTGCATTGCCTCAAAATAAGGAGTCAAAAAAATATTTAAAACTTCTTGGTACAAAAAATATAAAAATTGCAGGAAATATAAAATTTTATGGATCAACATTGTCAAATCATAATAATTCTAATTTAAAAAAGAAATTTCTTAAAAAAAATATTTTGTGTGCTGCTAGTACACATAAAAGTGAGGAATTATTTATTGGCAAAGCTCATCAAGAATTAAAAAATAATATAAAAAATTTATTAACTATTATTATACCTAGACATATCAACAGGAAGAAAGAAATAACTGATGAATTATCAAAGATTGGATTAAAGTCTGAGATTCATACTTCCTCTAAAACTTTAAAAAGAGACACTGATATATATATTGTAGATACTTATGGAGATGCTTCTAAATTCTACTCACTATCTAAATTAACATTTGTTGGAGGTTCATTGATTTTGCATGGTGGGCAAAATCCTTTAGAACCTGCACGTGAAGGAAATTATATTTTATATGGTCCTAATGTTGATAACTTTAAAGAGGTTTATCAAATGTTAGAGGACTTAAAAATTGCAAACAAAATAAATTCAATAAAAAATTTAAAAAATTTTATTCTGAAGAAAATCAATTATTCAAAAAATAAAAAAGTGAAATACAAATTGAATTACTTAGGTAATAAAATAATAAATAAAAATATATTAGAGATTAAGAAATTTGTCTAGATGAAGATAAGTAAACCAATATTTTGGAATAACAAGAATCTTATTTCTTTGTTTTTAATTCCATTTTCAATGATTACATCAACCATAAATTTTTTTAAAAATTTCTTATCAAAAAAAAATTTTAAAATTAAAACAATATGTGTTGGAAATATTTATTTAGGTGGGACAGGAAAAACTTCTCTTACCATGGAGATAAATAATATTTTAAAAAAAAGTTTCAAAACTATATTTATCAAAAAGAAGTATATCGACCAATTAGATGAGATAGAATTGCTTAAAACTTATGGAAATGTTTTTAGCGATAATGATAGGAAAATAAGTTTGATTAAGGCTGAAAACACAAGAAAATATAATTTGGCTATCTTAGATGATGGTTTACAGGATAAAACTATAAAATATGATATTTCTATTGCCTGTTTTAATTCAAGTTATGGGATTGGAAATGGACTATTAATACCAGCAGGTCCTTTAAGAGAAAATTTATCTATGCTGAGAAATTACAGTGCAATTTTTCTGAATGGTGAAAAAAAAAACAAAAGGCTTTTTTCCATTCTAAAAGAATTTAATAATCATATTTTTTACTCAAATTACATCTCAACTAATATTAAAAAATTTAACAAAAAAAATAAATATCTATATTTTTGTGGCATAGGGAACCCTGAGGAATTTGAATATACACTTAAAAAATATAAATTAAATATTGTAAAAAAATTTATATTTCCTGATCATC
>CABZNY010000007.1 GCA_902527265.1 uncultured Pelagibacteraceae bacterium
ATATGCAAGAGCTTCTAATCAACCAGGTGTAATAATTGCCGGTCAAAACGGTCCAGGAGCAACTAATCTCGTTACGGGCATAGCGCAAGCAAAAGCAGCATTTTCTCCTGTAGTATCTATTGCAGGTTTATATTCTACTAAAGATAAGATGGAGGATGCCTTTCAAGGACTTGATCAACAATCACTTTTTGATCCTATAACAAAAAAAACATGGACAGTAAAAAAGGCAAGTCATATACCATTGGCCTTTAGAGATGCTTTTAATCTTGCAATGTCACCACGCAGAGGACCAGTTTGTATAAACCTTCCAAGAAATGTTCTTTCTGATACTTCAAAGTTTTTGATTAATCAAAATAAAAAATCTTATAAAGCTGAAAGTGACTTAAAAAGTAAAAAGAATTCAATTGATAGAACTATAAAACTTATTCTCAACTCAAAAAAAACAGTAATTGTTGCTGGAGGAGGAATAAAATATAATTCAAAATTTAAGTCTGTAACAAAGCTTGCTGAATTTTTAAATATTCCAATTGTAACTGCAGCAGGACATGGAGATGCAATTCCCTTCAGTCATAAGTTAAATGCTGGACAAATGGGACCTAGAGGAAATATTGTTGCATCAAGATTAGTCAAAGAAGCAGAGCTAATTATTGCAATTGGTACAAGACTTGGTTTCAATTCTACTTTCTATTCGTATGACAATATTAATAAAAATGCGAAAATTGTACAAATTGAGTTAGAAAAAACAATGATAGGAAGATACTTTCCAGTTAATGTAGGTATTCATGGCGATGCTGCTCTTGTGACAGATCAAATTTTAGCTGAGTTAAGAAGACAAAAGAAAATTTTCAATTACGAACAATGGACAAATAGCTTTTTATTAGAGAGATCAAAATTTCTTAAAGATAGAGATAATATAAAATCAAAAAATTTTCCAATCCAACCGAATGGTCTATTCAGAGAATTAAGAAAAGTACTACCAAAAAATACTGCAATAACACTTGATGCTGGAACACTTTGTCTTCAAGCAACAGATGCTTTAGAATATTACAATCCTCCTGCCCTTTTCACACCTCTTGATTTTGGTTTAGTAGGCTTCTCATTTGCATGTGGTTTGGGAATAAAGGTTGCAAAACCTAATAAAACAGTCGTTAGTTTGATGGGTGATGGCGGATTTGGAATGACTATTTCTGAATTAAGTACTGCTGTAGAGCATGGCATTAACACAATTACAATTGTAATGAATAATAAGAGTTGGGGAGCAGAAAAAGCTTATCAAAAAGATTTCTATGGTGAAAGATATTTAGGAGCTGATATTCAAAGTCCTCCTTTTGATGAAGTTGCGAAACTATACGGTGCTAAAGGAATTAAAGTTAAAAAATTATCAGAAGTTAATGAGGCAGTAAAAAGTGCATTAAAAGTAAATAAACCAGTTGTTATAGATGTTGATGTAGATCCAAAAGCGTTATACAGTTTTAGGAGAGATAGCTTTACACATAGAATAAGAAAATGAAATTAGAACTACGTAAGTTTACTAAATTTGTAGATAAGACTTTTATTGAAGGTGGAAAAGAAGCTAAAGAACCTGTTTTGATGGTTTCTGTTGCTGCAGTTTTTAAAAATCCTTGGGATGGAAAAGGTTTTGTGGAAGATTTAAAACCCATTATTTTAGATCTAGCTCCTAAACTCGGAGATTTATTGGTTCCTGAACTTATTAAAGAAATAGGCTCTCCTGATAAAATATTAGCATATGGAAAAGCAGGTGTGGTTGGACTGAATGGAGAAATAGAACATGCATCAGCATTTATTCATACTTTAAGATTTGGTAATAAGTTCAGAGATGCTGTTGGAGGAACTTCTTATTTGAGTTTTACGAATACAAGAGGTCCGGCTGGATCAAAAATATCTATCCCAATGATGCACAAAACAGACTCTGGTTTAAGACCATATTATCTTACACATGAGTTTACAATTCATGATGCCCCATTTGATGATGAAATTGTTATTGCAATTGGTGGTGCTTCGACAGGTAGAGCTCATGCAAGAACAGGTGATAGGTACCAAGATATGAAGGAGATGGGCATTGAACCAAAATAATAATGATCAATGCAACAGACTCTAAAGGTACATTCTATAAACTAAATCAAAAAGAAGGAATTCCAATAGTATTTATTCATGGTGTGGGTCTTGATCATAATATTTGGGATCCACAAATTGATGAATTTGATAACACAGTTTTAATTTATGATATTCTTGGACACGGTAGAACACCTTTAAATAAAGAAAAAATAAGTTTTGATGATTTTTCAGATCAAATTATTGATCTAATTGATGAATTAAAATTTGATAAAATTCACCTTGTTGGATTTTCAATAGGCTCATTGATTGCAAGAAACTTTGGAACGAAATTTAGTGATAGATTGAAATCCCTAACATTGTTGTGCTCAATATTTGATAGATCTGATGATGAACAAAAAATAGTAAATGAAAGGTTTGAGCAGACAAAAAAAGATCAAAAACTTACAAAAGACGCGCTCAAGAGATGGTTTAATAATGATTTTATTGAAAAAAATCCTCTAATTTCAGATAAAATCATCACAATTCTTAATAATAATAATATGGATAACTTTATTAAAGTTTACTCATTGTTTGTAAATCACAAAGATAACGAAAAATTTGAAAATATTAATGTTAAAACACTTGTGATGACTGGAGAAGGTGATATCGGCTCAACTCCAGAAATGACCGATAATCTGAGTAAAAAAATTAAAAATTCTGAAGCAAAAATAATACCTGTAGGTAAACATCTGTGTAGTATTGAATGCTCTTATGATGTAAATAAAGCAATTAAAGATCATATAAAAAATGCCTGAATTGAAAAAATACAAAATGTTTATAGGAGGAGAATGGGTTGACTCCGACACTAAAAAAACTTTTGAAACTTTAAATCCCGAGGATAATAAACCATGGGCTATTGTTCCTGAGGCAAGTGCTTCTGATGTAGATAAAGCAGTTCAAGCAGCTCAAAAAGCCTTTGAAGGAGATTGGCCTAAAATATTACCGCGTCAAAGAGCAAAGTTTCTAAGAGCTATTGGAAATAAGCTTAGAGATAACGCAGAATTACTTGGAAAAATTGAAACTATAGATACTGGAAAACTTTATAGAGAAACAAATAAACAAGCAAATTATATTGCTGAGTATTACGATTATTATGCTGGTATGGCAGACAAGGTCGAAGGTACAGTTCTACCAATAGATAAACCAAATATTCAAGCTATAACTTCAAGAATACCTATTGGTGTTATTGCTGCGATTGTTCCATGGAATTCTCAAATGTTTTTAACAGCAACAAAACTTGCACCTGCTTTAGCAATGGGAAATACTGTGGTTATTAAATCCTCTGAACTTGCACCAGCAGTAATGTTTGAATTTGCAAAATTGATAGAGGAAACTGGTATCCCTAAAGGAGTAGTAAATGTTATTACAGGTTTTGGAGATCCCTGTGGAAAAGCTTTAACTACTCATAATTTAGTTGAAAAAGTTGCTTTTACAGGAGGGCCCGAAACTGCAAGACATATAATTAGAAATTCAGCAGAAAATTTATCAGAAGTAAGCTTAGAACTTGGAGGAAAAAGTCCTGTTGCAGTGTTTAATGATGCTCACCAAGAAAATGCTATTAATGGAATTACTGCAGGAATATTTGGAGCTAGCGGACAGAGTTGTATTGCTGGTTCAAGGTTATATCTACAAAAAGGAATTTACGATGAGTTCCTTGATAAACTCACAAAAAGAGCTGAAAAAATAAAAATTGGTTCTCCTATGGATCCAGATACAGAAATGGGACCTTTAAGTAATTATAAACAATTAGAAATAATTGAAAAAAACATAAAAAAAACTACAGAACAGGGTGGAAAAATAAAATGTGGTGGTGAAAGGCATCCATTTTCAAATGAGGGATACTACTTTCCTCCTACAATAATTGAATGTGATAATCATAATCTTCCAACAGCAAAAAACGAGCTTTTTGGACCAGTTTTATCAGTTATGAAATTTGATACAGAAAAAGAGGTAATAGAGAAAATGAACGATAATCAATATGGATTATCTTCTGGAGTTTATACTAGTGACTTCTCTAGAGGTCTAAGAGTTTCTAATGCAATAAGAGCAGGTATAACATTTGTAAATACTTATAGATTGATTTCTCCATCAGCACCTTTTGGTGGTATTAAAGATAGTGGATATGGAAAGGAAGCGGGAATGGACTCAATAAAGGATTATACTAGAGTTAAGACAACTTGGTATTACACATCTGATGAACCAACTTTAGATCCTTTCTCTATAAGATAATTTTTGTCTGCAAAACATACTTTACTTATTTTATTTGTTGTATTTTTATTAGGAAGTGCATATCCAACTGGCAAGCTTGGGTTAAACGACACTATTCCACCAATTCTTTTTGGTTCATTACGAATGGCTATTGTTTTTATTTGTTTAATTCCATTTTTTAAAATTCAAAGTATAGATAACAAATATATTATTCCTTTGATTGGGTTTTCATTATGTTTTGGTGTTGCAGTGAATATGTTTTTATATTTATCTATAAATGCATCAAGTATACTTGCACCAATTACAATAGGTGCTCAACTTTCAATTCCATTTGGGATTATATTAAGCTCAATATTTTTAAATGAAAAAATAAGTTATAAGAAATGGATATTAATTATGGTATCTTTTTTTGGTATTGTCATACTTGCATTTGACCCAAAAGTAATCGAGGAAATAATAGGATCACTTCTTATTTGTGGTATGGCATTTTTTTATGGATTATCCCAAGTATTTTCAAGATATTTAAAAGAATTAGATGTTAAATTTACTAATACTATAATGAGCTTTACTGGATTTATAATTTTAATAATATTGTCTTCAATATTTGAGGGAAATACATTTCAAACAATTAAAAATATAAGTTTAGGAAGTTGGTTCACAGTTTTATACGCTGGAGCAGTTATTTCTTTGCTTGGACATTTAATGATGTTCTATCTTTATAAATTTTATCCTCTTGATATGGTATTGCCATTCTACGCTTTGTTCCCTGTATTTGGTTTAATTCTTACTTTTTTTATTTTTGGTGAGATTCCATCTTTAGTAACAGTAATTGGGGGAATAATTGTCATTACTTCAGTGTTTTTTGCTCAAAAAATGAGATAATTTTCTCATTGAAAATTAAAATCAATAGGATTTAATTTTGTTTATATAAATTGTTAACAATTAGAGGGAATATGAAAAAACTAGTATTAGCGATGTTTGTATTTGTTTCTTGCTTTGCAACTAAAGCATATTCAGATGGACATGGCATTAAAATGGGAATTATTTTAGGATTTACAGGTCCTATTGAATCCCTAACTCCAGCAATGGCTGCATCTGCAGAGCTTGCATTTAAAGAAGCTTCAGATTCAGGTTCATTACTTGGAGGAAAGAAGATTTCTGTTGAGAGAGCAGATTCAACTTGTGTTGACTCAGCTGCTGCAACAGCTGCTGCAGAAGGTTTAATATCTGGCGGTGTAGTAGCAATTATGGGTGCTGATTGTTCTGGTGTAACTGGAGCTATTGCAACTAACGTTGCTGTTCCAAATGGTGTAGTTATGATTTCACCATCAGCTACTTCTCCAGGATTAACTGATCTTAATGATAATGGATATTTCTTTAGAACTGCTCCATCTGACGCAAGAGGTGGTCAAGTATTAGCAGATATTACTAAAGATAGAAAAGTTAAAAGTATTGCAGTTACACACACTAACAACGACTACGGTAAAGGTTTAGCAGATGTATATGTTGCAGCTGTTAAAGCTCATGGAATAAACGTAACAGTTGTTACAGCTCATGAAGAAGGTAAAGGAGACTACGGTGCTGAAGTTGCAACATTAGCAGCAGCAGGTGGCGATGCTTTAGCTGTATTAGGTTACTTAGATCAAGCTGGTGGAAGTATCATTGATGGTTCATTAGATTCAGGTGCGTTTGACGTATTTGTTTTATCTGATGGAATGATCGGTGACTCTTTAACTGACAGATTCGGAAATGATCTAAACAAATCATTTGGATCTTTGCCAGGATCAATGGGTAAAGGTGCTACAATATTTAAAGGCGTAGCAGGTGGAGCAGGGATTGATTCATCTGGACCTTATACTTCAGAGTCTTACGATGCAGCAGCATTAATAGTTTTAGCTATGCAAGCAGGTGGTAAAGCTGATCGAGCTACTGTTCAAGCAAATGTAATGTCAGTTGCAAATGCTCCAGGAGAAAAAATATATCCAGGAGAATTAAAAAAAGCATTAGATTTACTTGCTAGCGGTAAAGCAGTTAACTACGAAGGTGCATCTAGTGTTGAATTTACTGATGTTGGAGAAGCATCAGGTGCCTTTATTGAAAAAGAAATTAAAGGTGGAAAATTTAAAGACAAAAAACAGAGATAATATTTGTTAAATTTAACTCCAGCGGTGAAAGCTGCTGGAGTTTTTTTTATTTTAGAATACTCATAAAAACATAAACTGATAGCAAGGACATGAAGAGGACTATAGAGTAATTAATTGTTTTCCATAGTCTTTCACTACTTACATAATTAGATAAGAATTTTGAGAGATATCCTAGTATAAAAAAGAAAAGAAATGATGAAATTGATGCTCCAATACCAAAAAGGTATTTTTGAGTTATTAAAAAATCTTTAGAAAAGTTACCTAAAAAAAATACCGTATCTGAATACACATGTGGATTTAAGTAAGTAAAACCAAGTGTTTTAAGAACTGTAGAGATAAAAGTATTTCTATCAGAATTTTTATTGATCGAAATTTGATTATTAATCGACTTTAATTTCCTCCAGATAAAATTTATTAAAAATAAAAGAAGGAGAAGATTTAATATGAGTTCTATTAATGGTGAAAAAAAACTCTGGAAATGATGAAATAGAAATATTCCTAAAAAAATAAGTATAAAATCAGATAATGAGCAAATTAAGCAAACAATAAATACATGTTTCTTTTTTAGACCTTGTTCAATTACAAATATATTTTGTGCTCCAATTGCCAGGATTAAACTAAGACCTGTAAGAAAACCAAAAATTAAATAGCTCACTTTTCAAGATTATTGTTTAATAATCTTTTCAGGAATTATGCCCTGAGGTCTAAATCTCATTATTAAAAGAAGACCTATTCCAACTAATAAAAATCTAAAATACGGTGCACTATTTATTAAATGAATTTTTATCTCATTTGTTTCTGGAAGATGTGCAGTAAATAGATTTATAAAAAATAATGCAATTGGTGCAGCTTCTACCCATAAAAACCAAACTACAAAACCACCAAGAATTGCTCCAAAATTATTACCTGTTCCACCTACAATAACCATCACCCATATAACAAATGTATATCTCATAGGTCGGTAACTTCCTGGTGTAAATAATCCATCATTAGTTACCATCATTGCTCCCGCTATTCCAACAATGGCTGAACCTAAGATAAATATAAATAAATGCTGTTTAACAACATTCTTTCCCATTGCACTTGCCGCTTCTTCATTATCTCTTATGGCTCTCATCATTCTTCCCCAGGGTGAATAAAGTGCTTTTTGAGTAACTAACAATAAAATAATAACTACTACTAAAAATAACCCAGCAAAACAAAGTTTTACATAAATTGAAGATGCATCTATTACTAATTGGTTTAAAAGGTCTTGTCTTTCCGTAAGTGAGTTGGTTAATGATAATTTTGTATTATGAAGTTTTTCAACTAGGTTTATAAACCATGGTGATGTCTGTAAATCTATCTCATAAGGAGCAGGTCTCTTTAATCCTATAACATTTTTTACACCCCTCGCTAACCAATCCTCATGTTTAATAATTGAAACAACTATTTCTGCTATTAATAAGGTTGCTATGGCTAGATAATCTGCTCTTAAACCTAATGCAACTTTTCCAACTATAAATGCTAAACCAGCTGCAAAAAAACCACCAACAATCCAAGAGAATAAAACTGGCATTCCTAATCCACCTAAAAAACCAGTTTTAGCTGGCTCAACAGCCTCTATTAATTCGATGGCTGGTCCTGAAATTATTTTGATAAGCAAAAGCCCAACTATAATTATTCCTGCAACTAAGTAGTTTCTTTTCTTTGATTTATCTATGTTTTTGAGAACATATCTTATAGAAAATATCATTAAGACTATAAGAAGAATACTCATCAGCATGTTTACTCCTCCAACACTCCATGCTTCAGACACTGGAGCAACAGACACAAGTACTACTGCCAATCCTCCTAAAGCTGTGTAGCCCATTATCCCAAAGTTAATAAGACCTGCGTATCCCCATTGAATATTTGCACCCATGGTCATTACTGCTGAAATCATACAATAATTAAAAATTGTCAAAGCAATAGACCAAGACTGAAAAATACCTACTAAAATTATTAGACCTAACATAATTGAGTAAGCAATAATTATATTTAAGTAATTCTTCATATTTTCTTTCCTTCAAAAATTCCAGATGGCCTAAATACCAAAACAATGACCAAAATTGAGAATGATATTGCAAACTTGTAATCTGTAGATAAAAGTTGCATCAAAGAGTTTGGTTCCAGTTGTTCTGGTAAAATATAAATAAAAAATCTTTTATATGCATACGTGAGAAATATTTCTGCGAATGCAATTAAATACCCACCAAGAAAAGCACCATAAGGATTACCAATACCTCCAGCTATAGCTGCAGCAAATATAGGAAGCATATTATTAAAATAAACAAAAGGTCTGTAGCTTTTATCTAAGCCATATAATACACCTCCTATAGTAGCTAAAATTCCTGCAATTATCCAAGTTATAAGAACTACTTTTTTTGGATCTATTCCTGAGAGCAATGCTAAATCCTCGTTATCTGAATAAGCTCTCATACTTGTTCCTGTTTTTGTTTTATTTAAAAACCAAAATAAGATCGCAACTAATATAATAGTTACTACAATAGTAATGATTTGTGTTGATTTGATTGTTAACCCTTCAGCTAGTCCTGTAATATCCTTAAATTCTGACGCTTTTAGGATAAATTTTTCCCCATCCATAAATCTTCTATCAGTGGGACCAATAATTATTCTAATAATTGCTTGAGTTACGAACATTACACCAATACTAACCATTGCTAATTGCACTGGGGGACTTTTATTTATTCTATAATAACTAAAAACTGTTTTATCTATGATGAGCATATAGAATATCATCATTGCAACGGCAAAAGGTATAGTAAGTAAAGCTGTTGGTAAAAAACCAAAACTTATTCCTTTTGATTGCAGATAATAAGTAAATAAAACTGCGAACATAGTGCCAAAAGACATCATGTCTCCTGTTGCAAAATTAGCAAATCTCAAAATTCCATAAATAAGGGTAACAAATATTGCTCCCAAAGCTAATTGAGACCCATAGGTTAATGCAGGTAATATTGTGTAATTCAATAATACAATAATTGCATTGATAAAATCCATAATTAAGCTCCTAAAAATGACCTTCTTACTTCTGGATCATTTAACAATTCCTTTCCAGAACCTTCAAATTTATTTTCACCAGTCACTAAAACATAACCACGGTCTGATATACTAAGTGCTTGTTTTGCATTCTGCTCTACCATAATTATTGCCACTCCAGTTTTTTTAACTTTAACTATATGTTCGAACAGTTCATCCATCACAATAGGTGAAACACCAGCAGTTGGTTCATCTAGCATTAAAACTGATGGCTGTATCATTAAAGCTCTCCCTAAGGCTACTTGTTGTCTTTGACCACCAGATAATTGTCCAACAATTTGGTCTCTTTTTTCTGCTAAAATTGGAAATAATTCGTATATCTGATTGATGACTATATCGATATCATCTTTTCTAAGAAATCCACCTATTTCAAGATTTTCTCTTACTGTCAATTCTGAAAAAACATTTTTTGTCTGCGGCACAAAAGAGATTCCTCTTTGAACTCTCTCTTGTGGGGAAAATTTGGATATATCTTGATCTTCTATAACTACATTTCCAGATTTTAAATTTAATAAACCTAACATTGCTTTCATGGCAGTAGATTTTCCAGCACCGTTTGGACCTAGGATTGCAACAATTTCCCCTTTGTCGACATTAATAGAACAAGAATTAATAATATCTGGACCATCACCGTAACCACCTGTCATATTATTTCCCTCAAAAAATGCCATCAGCTGGTTTCTCCATTAATTTTTTTTCCTCTACCGAGATAGCTTTCTATAACTTGCTCATTTTTTTTTACTTCATCAGAGGTTCCTTCAAATAGAACTGCACCCTCTGACATTACAATTACTGGGTCGCACATCCTACTAATGAAATCCATATCGTGTTCAATCATACAAAATGTATAATTTTTTTCTTTATTAAGTCTTAAAATTGCATTTCCCAGTTCTTTTAATAGTGTTCTATTAACACCCGCTCCTACTTCATCTAATAAAACTAATTTGGCATCTACCATCATAGTTCTGCCTAATTCTAGTAATTTTTTTTGACCTCCTGACAAATTTCCTGCTCTTTCATTAGCTAAGTGCTTTAAGTTTAAAAATTCTGCTACATCATAGGCTTTAAGTCTAATTTGTTCTTCCTCTTCTTTAATAAGTTTAGGCTTTATAAATGCATTTAACAGTATTTCTCCAGTTTGTTTTCCTGGAACCATCATTAAATTTTCTAAGACGGTAAGATTAGAGAATTCATGTGCAATTTGAAAAGTTCTTAGAAGACCTTTTGAAAATAATTCATGAGATGGTATATCTGTTATGTTTTCATTATTAAAAAAAACTTTTCCTTTTGAGGATTTTAAATTTCCTGCAATAAGATTAAATAGCGTGGTTTTTCCAGATCCATTTGGACCAATAATTCCCGTAATTGTTCCTCTTTTAATGGTTAATGAACAATTAGATACAGCAGCAAGCCCTCCAAAATATTTTGAGATATTTTCTATTTTCAGAATATTTAAATCTGATGACATAGAGAATTATACTTTGTTAAGTCTTTTAAGAATACTATTTAATGTTTTCTCTGTAGACTTATAAAAACCTGCTTTTCTAAGTTCTTGAACTCCTTGTTCATTTAATCCTTTGGGAGTTTGAGATTCTTTAACTAAAAATTTTAGGTCCTTATCAGAGTTTCTTAATGCATCTTCGGACAATGCAACAAACAATGAAGTTATATATTTTTGAGCTTTATCTTTTTTAACACCACGTTGTACAAGCCAATTAGACATAGTATTTAATAATTCATAAAATGGAGCCATCATACCTGATGTCGACCAAAAATTTTTAGATAACTTTTCATTATTTATTTCAACTGTTGTTCCAAGTTTATTAAAAAAGTTTTTTAATGTTTTATTTGGAGGAAAAACTGGAACTGGCCCTTTTCTTAATGATATTGGTGGAAGTGGTATAGCTCTAAAAATTTTTGCTTTTACATTAATTAATTTTTTTAACCTTGGCAAAGTAATTGTTGAGATAAAACTTATTATTGTTTGGTTAGATTTAAATTTTAACGTTTTGATTATTTTCTCACCAACTGTAGGAGTAACAGCAAGAAAAATCCAATCACAACTATTAATAATTTCTTGATTTGACTTGCCAATACTTACTTTTTTATTTTTTTTTGATAATTTTTTTGCGATATAAAGATTTCTAGGTGAAACTAAAATCTTGGAATATTTAATTTTTGACGAAGAAATACCAGTAACTACTGACTCAGTTATTTTTCCAGTTCCTATAAAACCCAGTTTCATAGAAGTAATTACTATACTTAATTATTAAAAAAGGAACCTCTAATTCTAAGCAATTCCCTTGATAATTTTTTGTTTTCTTTGAATGGTTTTCTTCCATGTAGCCAAAAGTAATTATTTGCAACTATAGCACTACCCACGGGTAGAGAGGTTACAATTTTATTTTGGCTTCCCTCTAATGAATCTGATAATTTTTGAAGAAATAAACCCTGCTTCATATTTTTTGGTTCTGGAAATTGGTCTATATAGGAAATTGTAGCTTCTCCGTTTTGATCTTTAGAAAAAACTGGATGTTCAACTTTATAACCTACATTTTTACTCTTAGGTGAACCCCAAATAAAATCTTGCTTACCAATTTCATCATTTGCTAAATCTGATAAATGTTCCCAATCATCAAGATGTAATAAAGCAGTTTCTCCACCATCTACATTTTCTTCCTCTAATTTTGACATCAATATCCAATCAGTAGTCTCTTTTACATAAGTGCCGTCAGTATGAAGATCCATGTTTATATATGCTTTTCTTAGATAAGAGTCGCTATTATCCTCATGCTTTACATGAAATCTCGCATAATATTTTCCTGCCATTGAGTCATGATTAGGATTACCAATTAAATGAGTAATTGCTGTTGATAATTTAATTAAAAATGTTTGATCAATTTTAGATGAAATATTTTTTGGTCCTATTATGAAACATCCTGTATTTCTATTTTTTAATATATGGTTTAAAAGTTTACCCAGCTCATGAGATGTAGTCTCATCTAAACTTTTTGCAATTGTGAAACGTGTAAAAGGTTTATATTCGAGTGCCGTAATATCAAATTTTTTAAACGGAAATATAAGTCTTTCAATTATTTCGTCTTCAATTTTAATATTTATAATTCTTTTTGATTTTTCATGAAAGGATATATCAAATCCATCTATTTGTTTTAAATCTTGCATTAATTTATTTTATTGCAAATTCCTATTGAGTCTGGTCCACAAATTTCACCATTAGTCCAGGTCGCACCTATAAGGTTAGCTCCATCAAAATTTGCATTCAAAATATTTGAAGACGTAAAATTTGCTTCCATTAAGTTTGAATTTTGAAAATTTGTATCAATCAATGTAGATCCCATGAAGTCCACTCTTGTTAAATTAGCACTTGAGAAATTTGAAAGTTCAAGGTTCGCACCTGTTAAAATTGACTCGTACAAATTCGCTCTAATAAACGATGACTCAGAAAACGTGCCAAATGAAAGATTTGAATTCATCATTATGCTCTTGTCAAAATTTACTTGGATAAAACTTGCAAAAGACAGATTTGAATTAGGAAGGTAACTACCTTGTAAATCTTGACCATCTGAAAATTTGCATTTTGTGTAATCTACACCATCAGTTATAGGATCATCACAACCAGCGTTTACATTACTGCTAAAAATTAAAAAAAATATAATAAAAATAAGTTTTTTCATACCGCAAAACTATTTAATGCAGCCAAAATTATAGCAGATAATACTGTTGGATAAACTAAATTCCTTTTTGTGACATAAAAAATTAATATTGATAATAAAATTACAATTATCCTTGAAATATAGTTGACTTCAGAAAGATCTCCTGACGGAAATATCAGTATTCTTGAAATTAAGGCAGCTAAAGTTGAGTATGCTATACAATTAAACCATCTATAAATTTTAGATTTTTCACTAATTTTTTCTGAGGTAAATGCTCCAAGAAATCTCGATAAATAAGTTGCTAAAGAAGTTACTATTATTGCTAAAACTATATTAACTGCCATATTTTTCTCCAATAAAATAAGAAATTGTCCCAGCAACCAACCCACCGATAAGTACACTCCACTCGGGAGAAATAAAATAAAAAATAGGTCCTAATATTGCACCAAGTAAAATTGCAGATGTAAGTTGTACTGTCTTCATTACACCTATCATTGCACACATAAAATAAATTGGGTTTATTATCGCTAGAGCAATAATCATATCTCTATTTAAAAAATCAGAAGCATAATAACCAATAATGGTTGAAAAAATTGCAACTAACCATGTGGCTGTTCCTATACCAATCCAAAAATCTATTCTGAATTTCCTTTCTATTTCCTCATAGTTACTTTTTAAGATCAGCCACGATGAAACAGCAACAAAATGACATGATAAGTAATATTTCCATCTTGGTTGGCTTTCATGTTTTAATAATGGCATAATTGAAACTGTCATTGGATAAAGTCTTGAGTTAACTAACCATACTGCAAGAAAAATATTTACAAGCGAGGCACCAATTAACATAGACTCTGCCATGACTAAAGATCCTGGAAGAGCGTAAGTTAACAAAGTTGAAAATATACTTTCTTGAATAGTAAAACCTAAATTTTTAAGTAAAGCACCAATTGCAACAAAACTCGCACCCAAGGCAATGGCTGGACTATCAAACTTTTTTGATGCAAGTATTCCTTGAAGAAAATATTTGGAGTTGATCATCAACCGCCTAAAAATAGACGACCCACATCTGGATTATTTAGAAGTTCATCTCCTTTACCTGCAATAGCAGTTTGTCCAGAAACTAAAACATATCCAATGTCGGCAAACTCCAGACCTTTTTTGGCATTTTGTTCAACCAATATAATTGTTTTTTTCTCATTTTTTTGAAGATCATATAAGATTTCAAATACCATTTGAATATATCTTGGTTCTAATCCAATTGAAGGTTCATCAACTAATAAAATAGATGGTTTCATTACTAAAGCTCTAGATATTTCTAACAATCTTCTTTCACCACCAGACAAAACTTTAGCTGGTTGGTTTCTTCTATTTCTTAATCTCTCATATTTCTGAAGAACTCTCTCTGCTTCTTCAAATGATTCTTCAGTTTTATCTTTAATATATCCACCCATTAAAAGGTTTTCTTCTACAGTCATGTCTGGAAAAACAGAGTTATCTTGAAGAATATAAGCTATTCCTTGAGATTTTAGTTTCTCTGCAGGCGTAAGGTTTGTTATTTCTTTGCCATCAACTTCGATTTTACCAGAAAAAATATTCGTAAAACCATATATTGAATGAAGAATTGTCGATTTCCCTGCACCATTAGGACCTATCAAGCATAATGATTGTGCCTTACTGACAAACAAATCTAAATTATGTAGAATTTCCATTTTACCATAGCCAGCTGATAAACCTTTAATTGTTAAGTGAATATTATCCTCTGAAAGTTTTTTTAGATCGTCAGCACCAGGTGCTTTACCTAATACTTCATATTGATTAGCCATTATTGTGCCCCTAAATAAGCATCTATTACTCGCTTATCATTTTTAATTTCATCTGGTGTTCCATTTGCAAGCATTTTTCCATGTGCTAAGCAAAATATACTTTCTGCCAATTGCATAATTACTCTCATATTGTGTTCAATGACTAATAAAGTAATTCCAAAATCTTGATTTACTTTTATTAATCTATCTATAATTCCATTAATCAACGTTGGATTAATACCTGCAGTTGGTTCATCTAAAAGTAACATTTCTGGTTCATTCATCAATGCCATTGCAAGTTCTAAAAGTTTTTGTTGACCGAATGATAAGTCACCTGCTCTTAAATTTCTCTTCTGATATAGTCCAACAAAGTTTAATAAATTTTCAGCCTTATCTGTTAAGTCTTTAGGAATTTTTGAGAAAATGGAAACTAAACTTTCGTCACTAGCTTTATGACTTATTAGCATGTTATCAACACAATTAAGTTTTCCATAGATTCTCGTTTGTTGAAATGTTCTAAGAAGTCCAAGTTTTGCAATAATTGGAACTGGCAACTCAGATACTTCTTTACTATTAAATTTTATTGAACCTTGGTCTATAGGATATGTTCCAACTATAGAATTAAATAACGTAGTTTTTCCAGATCCATTTGGACCAATCAATCCAACGATTTTTCCTTTTTCGACTGCCATAGAAATATCAACATTGGCCTTTACACCTCCAAAAGATTTGCTCACATTATTTACTTCTAATATACTCATTTGAGTTCAACCTGCGCCTTCCGATCAGCCTCATCAACCACTTCTCCAAATCTTTCAGGATACTTTTCTCTTAACCATCCCATAATTCCCTCTGGGAAGTAGATAACAATGACAACTATTAGTACTCCAAGGGCTACATACTGCCATCCCAGGAAGAATGTCCAAAAACCCTCTTTAAATATATGAAAAACGGTAGCTCCAATAACGGGTCCCCACAATGTTCCTTTACCACCTAATATTGCCATCAATACCATAAAAACTCCCATTTCTCTTCCATCAAAAGCAACGTCGGTTGAATCAATATATCCAACAAGTCCACCCATGATACCTCCAGCTAGACCACAGAAAAAAGCAGATATCATCCAACCAATAATTTTATACTTCATAGTTTGGATACCCATGGCTTCTGCCTTATCTTCATTATCTCTTATTGCATTCAAAACTAATTTAAATCTGGTTGAGTAAATTGCTTTAACAGCAAGAAATGTGAAAATTAAAACTGCAAAGCTACAAAAATAAAAAAATTCTCCTCTTGCTTCTAAA
Organism: uncultured Pelagibacteraceae bacterium; assembly: GCA_902527265.1. Classification (GTDB taxonomy): domain Bacteria; phylum Pseudomonadota; class Alphaproteobacteria; order Pelagibacterales; family Pelagibacteraceae; genus Pelagibacter. Next base: position 16,329 of record CABZNY010000007.1, read on the forward strand.
CTTCCAACTTTTGGAAAAGGAGGAGTGGTAAATCCTTGGCCCGCTCCAATTATTTCTATTCCTCCTGAAATTTCTCCAGCAGCTACACCTAAACCTAATGTGCAAATCGCAAAATAATGTCCTCTTAGTCCTAAAATTGAGTAGCCAATTAAACCTGCTACTATTGCAGGAACAATTGCAGCTACAGCAAGGCCTACTGCAAATCCTTGGAAAAATTGTGCAGGAGTATGGACAAATGTTTTTTCTCCACCACCTTCTGTCCACTCTGCTAAAGGAAAGAACATCCCCACTTGAACCGAGGCACAGAGATACATCCCAAGTCCATAAAAAAGAATATTACCAAAAGTATTATAACCCATTTCTCCACCTTGGACATTCCAAGTAATTGCTAAGATGATTAAAATACAAAGAATAGACAATTGAACTTTAAATGCTGGGAAAACAAAGGGTGCCGCGACACCAAATATTAAAATAGCAGCATATAAAATTATATTTTTATTCATTATTTTAAGTATTCTCTTTTTTTAGAAAGTTTAAATCTTCTATAAACCAAAATTAAAACTAGTAATAAAAATACAGAGCCTATTCTAAATTCAGTTCCTAAAATATAATCTGCAAATTCTTCAAAAACACCAAGGCCCATTCCTGACATGGCCACGCCAGGTAAATTTCCTAAACCTGCAACAATTACAATCATAAAAGATCTAATTGTGTAAGGTAATCCCATATAAGGGTGTATTGTAAATGTAATCGATATTAGTGCTCCAGCAACTCCACACAAAGCTGCATTAATTCCAAATGTCGCCGCATAAACCTTTTCTGTGTCTACACCTAATATTTTTGCAGCTCTTGCATTTTGAGCAGTTGCCCTAATAGCTCGTCCTAGCTTTGATTTTTTCATATAAATCACTAATCCAATAGCAAATACTATGCTTATAAATGCTGAGAAAATCTTAGAATTTGGTAATGTTACAGAATTATCAAACAACATAGTTGTTCCATAACCTGAATTAGCAAGAACAACATCAGCTCCAAATGCAAAATTCATTAATTGCATAAATAAAATACTTATGCCAAATGTTGCAAGAATTGAGATAAATAGATCTCTATCAACAACTTTGTTAATAACTAATTTATAGATAATAACCCCAACAAAATACATTATAATTGGCGAGACTATTACACCCCATGCTGGGTGAATTCCATAAAGATACATAAAGTATGCAATGTATCCACCTAATATAACAAGATCACCTTGTGCAATATTAATTATATTCATAACTCCCCATTGAAGAGCCATTCCATATGCAATCAGTGCAAATAATATTCCAAGTAACAATCCGTCTAAGACAGCTTGAACGGTTAACATTGGAACTTGAAATATTAAAAAATCCATAAATTTTTAAATGCTTATAAAAAAAAGCCCCCTAATAATAGGGGGCTTATTTTGATTTTTATATTATCTTTCAGACCACTTAGGTATTGGGTGAATTAATTCTGCTGAAGCCCATTTTAACGGAGCCACAACTTTATTTTCACATTTTCCTGCGTCATCACACATAACTTGGAATAATACCATTGGCTTATCAACGTTTTGACCACCTTCAGCAAATTTTATGTTTCCATAAAAAGTTTGCATGTTAGTAGCAGCAAGAGCATCTCTAACTTTCTTTTGATCAAAAGATCCTGCTCTTTCAAAAGCATCTTTAAACACTAACAAAGCCGCAGAAGATTCTGCTGCTTGGTATGGTGGTGCATAACCAAACTCTTTTGTAAAGTCTGCATCATAAGTCATACCATCAGTAAAGAAATCATCTTTATATGTTAATGTTTTATGCCATTGAGAAGCGCACAAAGCGTATTGTGAATTTGCACCATGTTGCTTAGACAATTTAGCAGCATCACAGTGTGTCATTGCTAACATTGGAACGTCAACTTTCATCTCAGCAATCTGTCTAATAGCTGTTAACGCACCTTTTGTGTGACCTGAAACAACTAATACATCTGGCTTAGTTGCTTTAACTTTTGCTAAAGTTGCCGCCATATCATTAAGCTCTTTTGGAAGTTTATCGTCGATTATAATTTTAGATCCTGTTTCTTTTGCAGCATCTAAAATACCTAATCTAACGTCTTGTGAGAATGCATCTTGCTCAAAAGCTTGTGCAATTCTTACACCTTTTCCACCATTAAGCTCAACTGCTGTTCTGATTGCAACATCCAAATATAAGTTTGCTGGCGCTAGCACCGCAAATAAATATTTGTACCCTTTTGTAAACAAAGATCTTGATGCACCATTAGCTTCTACCATTGGAACACCATATTTCTCAGTTACAGGTGCAATTGCTTTGGTTAAACCTGAACTGTAAGGTCCAAGCATAAACTCAACACCATCTTGTGAAATCAATCTTTCTGCAAGTTGTGCTGCTCTTTTTGGGTTTGATTCATCATCGTAGTAGATAATGTCAAACATGTAAGTTTTTCCTCCAACTTTCACACCACCCATGCTGTTAATTCTGTCGACGGCCATGTTGTAACCGTTTTGAGTATGAACACCATTAGATGAATATTTTCCAGTTAAAGAAATTGCAGCACCTAATATAATTTTATCACCAACAACTTTTGCTAAAGAAACAACTGATGTTGAGAATAAAATTGCTATTGCAGAAACAAATGTAATTATAATGTTTTTAATTTTCATTTATCTCCTCTTTTATTATTAATTAATTAATTTAAACCCTATTTAACTAAGAAATTAATTTTTTTTCAAGTAACAGTAGTATCGCATTAACGCCTAATATTGTTGCATAAATGCAATTATGCCAGCTATTACTATTAAAACGCACGCAGAAATTGTGTTTATAACTTTTGCGTTAGCTTTAACCCAAGTAATCATTTTATTTGCAAGAATTGCATAACCAATTAAAGATAAAAAATCTAAAATCACATATGTGGTTATCAAGATAATAAATTGAGCGACATAATTAGAATTAAAATCAATAAATTGTGGAAAAATAAATGGAAAAAACATCCAAGCCTTAGGGCTTGTACCAGCAACTAAAAAACCATCTTTGAAAAAAGACAAAAAACTTTTTCCTGATTTCTCATCAGCATTTATATTTTTTGGTCTAGATTTATAAATATCGTAAGCAAGATATAAAATATAAAATATACCAACCCACTTAAATGTATTTAGCAACTTAGGATTATCTGAAATAAATGAACCAATAACAAATATAACAAGAGTTGCTTGAATAATATTTGCAGTAACATCTCCTAATGCTGTCCATACACATTTCTTAACTCCATAATTCATTGAATATGAAATGATTACTATCCTAGGTGTTCCAGGTGTAATAAACATGAAGAGAATTATTTGGAGAAAAAGGAAATAGTTTAGTGGAAGCATCTAAGGATAGTCCTAAAAAACCGGGAGCTAAAGATGGCTAGATAGGACTATCTAAAAGTGATATTATCATAAGCATTAAAATTTGCATTAAAATTTATTTAGGGTTTTACTGAAAAATCTATGAAAAAAAGTCACAGGCCTACAACCAAAGTCAAAAACCCTGAGCCAAAACCAGGAAGTCCAGACTGGGTTATCTGGGCAGCATGGGCTGACAGAATTACATTTGAGGAAATAGAAAAAAAAACAGGAAAAACTGAAGCTGACGTTATTAAGATAATGAGAAGAAATCTTAAACCCTCGTCTTTTAGGTTATGGAGAAAAAGAGTAAATTCACAAAGTATTAAACATAGAAAAAAATTTGAATATTCAAGAAAACAAATAAGAGTAAAAATTAAGAAAAATGAAATTCTTAACTGGTAAATTATAAAAATATAATTATATCTAAAGTATGAAAAATATAACTATGTATTCGGGCCCAATGTGCGCCTTTTGTGATGCTGCAAAAAGATTACTGAATAGAAATAATCTTGAATACAAAGTGATTGATGTATCAACTGGTCCAGATTTAAGAGATGAAATGATTAAAAAAGCAAACGGAAAACGTACAATTCCTCAAATCTTTTTTAACGATGAGCATATTGGTGGTTATCAAGAACTTAGAGACTTAGAAAAAAATGGTACTTTAGAAGCATCTTTAAAGTAAATTTAGTTCCATTCTATTAAACCTAATTGTTTTTTTGCTAATTCACTTAAATCATTAATTTTAATTCTTCCTTTATAATTAATTTCGTAATCTTCAGCAGCAAAATCTGGTGGACTTTTACCTTCAATAAATTTTTTCGATTGTTTTTTTATGTAGTCCATATTTTTTTTACAGTATGGAGTTGCTCCTACATAAATAACATTAGAAAAATTTTTTCCTAAATGCTTATCCTCTACTGCATGTATAACATCGGGATGCCACCAAATAGTATCCCCTGGATACATTTTGGGAATAGAAATTAATCCTTCTAAGAGCAAGCTATGATAAGTTTCATTTACTGATAAAGCCTTTCCTACTTTTGATCCACATAATTCATTTTCTGGAACATCTTCTAATAATGCTCTAGTTAAAACATATGCCATGGCTTTTGTGATTGGGATCAACTGTAATGTTCCATCTTTAGGGCCTTGTTCAGTTAAGGCTGTCCATCCTTGAAAGGTTCTAAAAACATGAGCAACTGCTGGAGACTCAAATTCTATTGTCCTATCTCTGAATTTTGCATCAAATGGATTAAAATTTTTAAATCTATCAGCAAATATATCATTATAAATTTTTTGATATGAAGGATCGATCCACCTTTCAACTGATCCTGCATCACAATGTGGAGATAAACCTAAACTATCATCACCTGGTTCCCTTCTTCTGATCCTGTCAGCGTATGAAAGTTCTCGATTTGGATCAAATACCTTATATTCCTCATTTTTAAAAACCCATAGATTATTTAAAAATTTTTTAATTTTGGCCATTTTCTGGGAGTGCCTGATTTTAATTTGAGCCTTTGACCAATACAATCCATAAATTTGAGGCTTACCAGATTTTAAATCACTAAAGTAATTATCTAGACCCTCTTTCTTTTTTTGATCATTGTAATATCCATTATGTTCAATATATTTTTCTAGATCATTGTTAAGTTTACCTATTTTTTTTTGATCAAATACATCTCTAATAATAATACATCCTCTTTTTTTTATTTGATCAATTATTCGTAAATCGGGTGATAAAAGTTCTTTATACTTTATTTCAGGAATAATATTATTAGATAACTTATTTGACCTCTTTATTTCATAAATCTCTTTTTTAATATAATTCTCAATATTTTTAAAATTTTGCTTATAATTTTTAGATAATTTTCTAAGCTTTTTTTTTGCTAGAATAATTTTATGATCAACTTTTCTATTCATAAATATAGTCTAAATTAAATTATAAAAATTATGAAGTTTTATTGAATAGTTATTGTAACTACTGGTTCTTGTGGGTCAAACATACAAAAATCTGTTCCTACTTCTGTAGCTTTAATTGCTGCTGAAGTACCAAAACCAATATCTATAATTGGAGGTGTTAAAGATACAGTATAAGGTGATGAAAGAGTATAGATCATTACATGATCGTCAGAGGTGCTTCCATCTGCATGCTGAGTTTGATATGTTGATGATCCAGTCCCTTGAGCATAAGTGATCGTATTTGCATCACCCACTCCAGTACAAGCAGCATTTCCACAAACTTTCATTTGATCATTTTTTAAATATAATTCTGCTTCTGCAGCAGTACCCCCGTCAGCAATAATTGGTGTTCTATCATATTTTTCATTACTACTTAAAGATCCACCAGGATAACCAGAGCCAGATAGTGCTGAAGTCGTCGTACAATTATCTGTAACACCTGAAACTTCTAAATCTGCTTTAATAGTAAATTTTCTATCTATAGTAACTCTCATATGTGTATAAGTTACTCCTAATGGTAATAGTGCTGGATCTCCAAATGTTGCAGCTGCAACACCTGCATTTACGGATGCAATATCCACAACTTTTTCGGTATTTCCTATTACGACTGCACCAACACAACTTGAAACACTTGTGCTCGCTGTACATAACTCTACTTTTTTCATTGTTACTTTGTATACACTTGCAAGGCCAGTTGTGCTTGCAGCATGCAAAGTTGAAATTGAAAAGAATATTATGATTTTTACGAAAATTAATATTCTAAAAGTCATTTTCATTAATCAGCTCTCGATATTGTTGATTTACCATTAAATTCTACAAAAATTTTATTATTACGTTTTACTTTTGTTAACAATTGACCAGACATATCTTTTTGATCTCTCCATGTATTTGCACTTATTAAACCATCTTGTAAAGAATTTTTATTTCTTGGAGGATGAACAAACATTATTTTTGCATACCACTCATCTTCTAATCCATTTTTGTCTTTATCATCATACGCAATTTCTAGATTTAATGTTGGACTTAATAATAATTCTGATCCAATTTTTGTACCTTTTACATCGTCTCTAGAAACACCTTCCCATTCATAAGTATTAATAAATAAATCTGCCCAATGTAGATAAGGAATTTGTGATGCCAAACCTAATTCGTATCCATCTAAAACTTTTTCATCTGACGCATCATCTAGTCCAAAATAATAATTGTACATAAATTCTAAAACTGCACTTCTTGCTTCTAAACCAAAACTAGATCTTAAGTTTCCAGCATCATCATAATCGAGAAAAACATTGAAACCAGTCATTAGCGTATTGTCTTGGCTTAATGATCTTTTACCTAAGCCAATATTAGCTACAATTCTTTCATCATTCTCTTTTTCTGTATTAAATAAAGATAACTGAGAAAAAAAATTTCCATTTTCAGTTTTTTCAATCTCTCTTACTGTAAGAATACTATAATCGGGTTTATTATTTTCTCTTAAATCAATACTAACCTCTGTATCACCCTCACCAGGGATTAAATTAGATATATATTGTGAAATATTATTGGATACGTCTGCGCTCAAATTACTTGTAAATAAAAAGAGAAATGAGACCAAAAGTATTTTTTTCATAACTTGTATTTATATAAAAACCTATATTGGACAAGAAAATTTAACAAGATAATTTTAAGTTTGTATTATTTGTTTGGTTTAAAAACCAAGCAAACACCGTTATTGCAGTATCTTTTGCCCGTGGGTTGTGGTCCATCATCAAATATATGGCCGTGATGTCCTCCACAATTCTTGCAATGGTACTCAGTTCTGGCATAACCGATATGATAATCTGTTGTAGTTTCAAATGCATCAGGTAGAGACTCATAAAATGATGGCCAACCAGAGCCACTTTCATACTTTGTATTAGAGTCGAACAATTTCACTCCGCAGTTTGCGCAATGATAACTTCCCTCTCTCTTTTCAAAATTAAGTTCGCTTGAACCTGGTGGCTCTGTTGCTTCTTCAAATAATACTTTATTTTGTTGATGAGTTAAATTTGGATTATTTTTTGTCATTTAAATATTTAGCACAATTTTTATGCAAACTTGCATGTAATTCAATAAGTTTTTTAAAGTCTTTATTGTAGCCACCACCTAAAACTCCACAAATAGGAACTCTCCTTGTAAAAAAGTTTCTAATAACCATCTCGTCTCTTTTATTAATTCCTTTGTCAGTAATGCACAACTTACCTAATCTATCATCCAAGTGAATATCAACACCTGCGATATAAAAAACAAAATCAAAATTAAAATCGTTTAGAAAAATTAAATTTTTTTTTAAAATATCTAAATACTCATCATCTTCCATGTTTTGTTCAAGCTCAATATCCAGATCACTTTTGGATTTAATTGGTGGATAATTGACTTTTGTGTGCATACTAAATGTAAAAACGTTATTTTCATTTTTAAATATTTCTGAATTTCCATTACCTTGATGAACATCTAAATCAACTATTAGGATTTTGTTAGCCAACCCTCTATTCAAAAGATATTTTGCAGCAACAGCCACATCATTAAAAACGCAAAAACCAGCTCCCTCGTCATAAATAGCATGATGACTTCCACCAGCTGTATTACAAGCTATTCCATAATTAATTGCTAATTTAGAGGCCAATACGGTTCCGCCTGTTGCAACTAAAGATCTTCTGACCACACTATCAACTAAAGGGAAACCTATTTTTTTAACCAATCTTTGCTCTAATGTTTTATTTTTAATTTTTAAAATATACTCCTCCGAGTGAACTTCTTTTAGTGTATCTACTGAGCATGGATCAGGTTTGTAAAACTTCTTAACTACCTTTTCTTTTTTAAGAAAACTTGCTAATTCACCAAACTTTTTAATTGGAAATTTATTATCATCACCAATTTTTGCTTCATAATCAGGGTGATTTACAACTGGTAATTCCACTTTACTTTATTTCTCGAATAGGCTTACCAGCAACACAGGCTTCTAAATTCTCAATCATTTGTGTATAGAAAATAGAATAATTTTCAGCTGTGACATAGCCTACGTGTGGAAGCAAAAGTGCGTTAGGCACAAATCTCAATTTATGACCGCTGGGTAGAGGTTCTTTATCATAAACATCTATACCAGCTCCAGCAATTACATTAGTTGAAAGAGCTATAATTAAATCGTCTTCGTTTACAATTGGACCTCTTGAGGTATTAATTAGAAATGCAGATTTTTTCATTTTATCAAATTCAGCAAGCTTTATACAATCTTTGTATCTTGCACCTCCCTGAACATGAATTGAAATAAAGTCAGAGTTTTGAATAAGATCCTCTTTGCTAGATGGCAAAACATCAAGTTCTTTACATTTATCTAGACTTAAATTTTCACTCCATGCCATAACTTGCATGCCAAAAGCTTTTGCTATTTTAGCAACCTGAGATCCAACTTTTCCTAAACCAATAAGGCCCAGAATTTTTCCTTTTAATTCAACTCCCACTGTTGTCTGCCAATAACCTTGATACATATTATCAATTTCAACTTTAATATTCCTTGCAAGGCCTAAGATTAAAGCCCATGTTAACTCGCATGTTGGATTTGAATTAATTTCAGTTCCAGTAACAATAATTTTTGCTTTCTTTGCTGCCTCTAGATCTATGGCTTTATTTCTCATTCCGCTTGTTGAAATATATTTTAGTTTTTTTAAATTTTTAATTAGATTTGAACTTATTATAGTTCTCTCCCTCATGATAAGCAGGGCTTCAAATTCTTTTAATTTTTCTTCGGCATCATCCTCGTTTTCAAAAGGTTCGCTAAAAATCTCTATGTCAAACTTTGATGAAAGATTTTTCAAATCTATAAATTCTTGAGCAACGTTTTGATAATCGTCTAAAATAGCTACCTTAAGCATTTTGAGTTTTTTTGTTCGAGATTGTAATACCAGCAATTATAAAAATTGCACCTAAGAAATGATAAAATAAAATTTTTTCATTAAAAATTATCATAGCCATTATTGCACCAAGAATTGGCATCAAATGAAGAAAAACTCCAGATCTATTAGCCCCAATAAGTTTTACACCTTTTATCCAAAACAGAAATGAGATTAGACCAGGGAAAAAAACAACATAGAATAAAACTAAATAAAAAGAGGATTGTAATTTGATTACACTGCCCAAACTATAATCAATAAAATACATAGGAATTAGAAAAATAACTCCAAAAGTTATAACGATCTGTAATAGAGAAATTGGAGATAGATTGAATTCCTTTTTTTTCAAAAGAGCTGAATAAAGAGACCATGCAAACATTGCAATTAATGCAAAAATATCTCCTTTGTTAAAAGACAAATTTAATAAATTATTTAAATTTGCTTTTGTTATTATAAACAAAACACCTGTAAGTGAGAGAAATACTCCTATTATTTGAAATGAATTTGTTTTCTCAATTCTAAGTAAAGATGAAAATAATATAATCATAACTGGTACTGTTGAAATCATAAGTACTCCAGTAATAACTTGGGTATGTCTCAGTGAATAAAAAAGAGCTGAATTAAAAACTGTCACAGCTAAAATTCCCAACAATGAAAATAAAAAAATATTATCTATTATAATTTTTTTGTTATTTAATAATTCTTTATAAGTGAACGGAAGTAAAACTAACCAAGCCAAAAACCATCTATAAAAATTTAAAGATATCGGAGGAATATCAATAATGCTTGCAGCTTTTCCTACTATAAAGTTACCTGCCCAAAATAAACAAGCTAAAACTAAATAAAGAGAGGCTAAATATAAAGGGCTAAGTGTTTTCATGAAAAGAATTTAGTAAATCTGTTCTATAGTTTATAGCTTCTTTTATATTCTTTTCCTTAACATGTCCAAAACCTCTGATTTGATCAGGCACTGATGCTATTTTAACTGCTGTTTCATAGTTTGATTTGTTTATTTTTATTCCTATGTCAGTAATTGTTTCCTTGTAATCTCTTATCAATTCTCTCTCTTTTTTTCTTTCATTTAAATAACCAAATGGATCAAGCTTTGTACCTCTTAAAAATTTAAATTTAGAGAGTAGTTTAAACACATTAAACAACCATCCTCCAAATTTAACTTTTAGCAATTTCCCATCAACTTTACTTTTTTTACTAAAAATTGGAGGGGCTAAATAAAAATTATAATTAAAATTACCCTCAAAGTTTTTATTTACATCGTCTACGAATTTTTTATTTGTCATTAATCGCGATACTTCATACTCATCTTTGTATGCCATTAATTTGAAATAATTTTTTAAGACTGCGGTTGAGAATTGACTGCCGTTTCCTATATTTTTATCTATCTTTCTAGCATAACTTACAAGATCTCCAAATTTTTCAGCATATTTTATATTTTGATAATCTTCCAAAAACTTGAATCTATTCTTATATTTTTCATCAAAACCCTCTAGTACTTCTGGCTCATCTTGAATTATATCTAAAACCTCATCTTTTAAATTTTCATAATGTCTTCCAAATCTGAATGCATCAATATTATCTTTTACACTTGCACCATTTAACTCAATTGCTTTTTCAATTGATAAAGCTGAAATTGGTATTAAGCCTGATTGATATGCTACTCCAACATTAAACATATTTGATAGAATTGAATTTCCTAAAATCTTAGATGTAATTTTATTTGATGATATAAACTTTATATTTTCTTGACCTACTATGTTAATTAAATTATCTCTCATTTCTTCAAAGGGTAAGTAAAAATTTTTATCCCTTGTAAAATCTCCAGGCATAACCTCATCTGTATTAACTATTAACTTTGAAATTTTTTTATCTAAGGTTTTTATAATTTCTAAATCATTTGATACAAGTAAATCAAATCCCAGAAGTAAGTTAGTATCACCATAAGATAATCTTATGGCTCCAACATCTTCTGGTTTTTCAAAAATTCTTAAGAAACTTTTAACAGCTCCACCTTTTTGAGCTAATCCTGTCATATCTAAAACTCCTGATCCTTTTCCATCTATTTGAGCAGCAGTTGCAAGCACAGCTCCAATTGTAACAACTCCTGTTCCACCAATTCCAGCAATCATTATCCCAAAAGATTTGTTAATTTGAGGTAATTTCGGATCATCTATCTTTGAATTTATTTTATTAATTAAATTATCGTCATAATTTTTCTTAAGTCTTATATCTCCCTCAAGACTTACAAAGCTTGGACAAAATCCATCAACACATGTGTAATCTTTGTTACAAGAAGATTGGTCAATTTGTCTTTTTCTTCCATATTCAGTTTCAACAGGTGCAATAGAAACACAATTAGATTGTATTCCACAATCTCCACAACCTTCGCACAGGTCTTTATTAATAAAAATTTTTTTCTTAGGCTCTTCTAAGATGCCTTTTTTTCTTCTCCTTCTTTTCTCAGCCGCGCAGGTTTGATCATAAATAATAACAGTTGTTCCATTAATTTTGCTTAATTCAATTTGAACATCTATAATATTTTTTCTGTCATAAACTTTTGAATTTTTCGCAAAACCTCCTCTATCACTATATTTTTCAATTTCATCTGTGATTATTGCAATTTCTTCAACACCTTCTGCTTCAAGCTGTTTAGACATTTGCGCAACTGTTGGTAATCCGTCTAATGCTTGACCTCCTGTCAACGCGACAGCATCGTTATACAAAATCTTAAATGTCATTTTAGTTTTTGCTGCAACTGCATGTCTTATAGATAGAATTCCTGAATGAATGTAAGTCCCATCTCCCATATTTTGAAAAACATGGTCAGTATTGCTAAAAACAGACTCACCAACCCAAGTTGCCCCCTCTGATCCCATTTGTGAAAAGCCTTCATTATCTCTTTCCATATGTTCCACAAGATATGCACAACTGATACCTGTAATTGCTCTACTACCCTCTGGTATTCTAGTTGAAGTATTATGAGGGCACCCAGAGCAGAAATGTGGAACTCTTTTTAAGGAGATATTTGAATTAATTTTTTCTTTCAAAGACTTTAACTTTTTTGAAAGATTATGTACTTCATCCGGTAAGTTAAGATAATTAATTATTTCAGATATTTTTAAACCGATTTCTCCTGGGTCTAAAGCTCCAGAAGAAACAAATAAATCATTATTATTTTCGTCATTTTTTCCAACTACTTTTATATTTAAATTTTTATTAAATAATATTTCTTTAACTTGTGTTTCAATGATTGATCTTTTTTCTTCAACAACAATGATTTTTTCCAAATTTTCCGAAAATTTTTCAATTATTGTTTCCTCTAATGGCCAAGGCATAGCAATTTTAAGAAATTTAATTCCTATTTGGTTGGCAACATCTTCATTTATTCCTATTTTTTCTAGCCCTAATTTTGTATCTAAAAAAGATTTTCCAGTGCTAATTATTCCAACTTTTGGATTTTCTGAGTCGAAAATAATTTTATTCAAATTATTTATTTTACAAAATTCTTTTACATATTTTATTTTATGATGGTGTAGTCGATATTCTTTTTCTTGAGCGGTATCTTTAAGTCTTATATTTAAACCTTCAGATGGATAGTTTTCACTTGAAATATCTAAAAGATTTAACCTATTTTCATCTAAGTTAACTGTTGCTCCTGAACTCACGTTATCATGAACACACTTTATCCCTACCCAACATCCACTTTTTCTTGATAATTCTATTCCTATTATTCCATAATCTAGTATTTCTTGAACACCACTTGGATTAAAAAAAGGTATCATCGCATCAATCATTGCAAATTCACTTTGATGAGAGGTTGTTGAGGACTCACATATATGGTCATCCCCCATTAAAGCAATGACGCCTCCAAACTTTGAGGTACCTGCCAGATTTACATGTTTTAATGCATCTCCTGCTCTATCTACTCCTGGCCCTTTACCATACCATATGCCAAAAACACCATCGTATTTATCTTGTTTTCTAAGATTGACTTGCTGTGTTCCCCATAGAGAAGTTGCAGCGAGTTCCTCATTTATTCCTGGTTGAAAATAAATATTGTTTTCATTCAAATATTTTTTGTTTTTTAAAATCTGCTGGTCGTAGCCACCTAGAGGAGATCCTCTATAGCCAGAGATGTAACATGCAGTACTTAAGTTTTTTTGTTTATCTCTTCTTGCTTGAACAATTGGAACTCGAACAAGAGCTTGGGCACCAGTTAAAAATCTAGTGCCTTTACTTAATTTATATTTGTCTTCAAGTTTAATTTCCACACTATTTAACTTTTTTAAGCAAATCTAACTGAACTGTAAGGCTTTAAATCCATATTAGTATTTTCATTTGCAATCATACCAGACACTATTTTTCCAGAAATTGCACCTAAAGTCCATCCTAAATGATGGTGACCAAATGAGTAAAATACATTTTTATAATTTTTTGATGGTCCAATTATTGGTAAAAAATCTGGCAGTGTAGGTCTAAATCCTAACCACTCATCTTTGTGCTCAGGCAAACCGTCAAGCATATCCTTCGCATTTAAAATTAAGTTTTTGATCCTGGATTTTGATAAAGCATTTTCTAAACCGCCAAACTCCACAGTACCAACTACTCTTAACCCTTGATCCATTGGTGACATTCCAAACCCTCTGTTAGAATAAACCACTGGTCTAGAAATTAAATGATCAAAATCTTTAAAATGAACATGATACCCTCTTTCGGTATCCAGTGGAATATTTTCATGAAGTTTATCAGTAAGTTTTTTTGAAAACGCACCACATGCAATAACCAATTTATCAAAAACAAATCTCTGTGTTTCCGATCTTAAAACAGGTTTCTCCTCGTCAAAATTCAAATCTTGAATATTTAGTTTTAAAAACTTTCCACCTTTTTTTATAAAATTTTCAAATAGCTTTATTAATATTTTTTTTGGATTTCTTGCATGTCTTGCATAATCATAGAAAACACCTCCATGATAAAATGGTTTTAAATTTGGTTCCAAATCATGTATTTCTTTTTTATTAACCACTTGTTGTTTAACACCTAGATCGTCCCTAATTTTTATTTCTAATTCTCTACTTTTTAAATTTTTTTCATTCCAGACATATAAAATACCATTATTTTCAACTAAACCCTCTAGATCTATCTCTTCGAATAATTCATCATAAGCCAGTAATGATTGATCTAAAATTTGATGCATATTTTTTGCGGTATGCATCATTTTATCATTAGTACAATTCATTAAAAATTTTGAAAACCAAGGGATCATTTTTGGAACATAATTCCATTTAAGTGCCAAGGGTCCTCTTGAGCTCATAAGCATTGATGGAACATCACTTACAATATCTGGCCTGTTTAAAGGGACTGATGCATAAGGAGAAAAATGACCTGCATTACCATAAGAGGCTGCATTTCCAGGTTCATCTCTATCGAACAAGATTACTTGATAGCCTTTTTTTTGAAGAAAAAGAGCATTACATACTCCTTGAATTCCTGCTCCTATTATACCAACTTTTAAAATTTTTTCTGACACAGGAAAAATATAGTTGGTGGGTTAAATTATAATAGATGTTATTTGATCGCGGTGGATAACTGTTTACATCATCTTAATTGCCGATCGAATCTCGACTATAAATTTTGCAGCTCATTACAATACTTAAACCAAGCATTATTGATAACATAGATGATCCTCCGTATGACATGATAGGAAGTGGTGCTCCAACGATTGGCAACAACCCAACTACCATGGCTATATTTACAAAAATATATAAGAACAAAGCAGATGCAAAACCATAACAGTATAGTTTTGCAAAAAATGATCTGCTTGAAAAACCAATCCTTATTATTCTATAAATTAATAAAGCGTATAATAAAATTAGAAGCATTGAACCAACAAAGCCAAATTCTTCAGAAAAAAGAGTAAAAATAAAGTCAGTGTGTTTTTCAGGTAAGAATTCAAGATAACTTTGTGTACCCTGCAAGAAACCTTTACCTAACAATCCTCCTGAACCAATCGCTATTTTAGATTGAATTATTTGATAACCTGCACCCAAAGGGTCTCTATCTGGATTAAAAAAAGTTAATATTCTTGATTTTTGATATGGTTTTAAAATTGAAATTACAAAAGGTAATGAGACTAACAATATTAATCCTGAATATATAAAATATTTTAAATTAAGTCCTGCTAACCAAATAATAGCCAACCCACTTCCTGCTATTAAAATTGCTGTTCCTAAATCAGGTTGAGTTATAACTAAATAGCAAGGTATCAACAAAAGTATGATTGGTTGCAATAAATATTTATAACTTTGAATATCTGAGCTTTGAATACGATGGTAATATCTTGCAAAACAAACTATTATTGCAATTTTCATTAGTTCTGAAGGCTGAAGGTTCATTATGAAAAGATTTATCCATCGTTTAGATCCTGATGCTGAAATTCCAAAAAAAATTACAAGTAATAGAAGTAAAATTCCTAGAATATAAAAAATATATGCCTGCCTATACCAAAATGAAACTCTTACAAATGACAAAACAAAAAACATAGAAAAAAATACTAGAAATCTAGTTAGATGATTTTTAGTATAAAAAGAAAAGTTCCCACTTTCTGTAGAATAAATTGAAAAAACACTCATTGAACCAATTATAGCAACAATTATTATTAAAAAGTAATCAATAGCTCTCAGTTTATCAATAAATGAATAGCTATTAGAATTTAGTGATGTTGAAAGTATCATGCAATATTTTTTAAATCTTTTCTAATTTTTTCTCTTAATTCATGCCTATCTAAAATTTTTTTTATTAATTTGTTTGCTAATGGAGCGGCTGCTTTACTACCAGAGCCTCCATGCTCTATCAAAACACTAAGGGAATATCTTGGTTTATCATAAGGTGCAAATGCTACAAATAAAGCATGATCTCTACTTTTATATTCTATCTCTTCAAGGTCTAAATCAAGCTCTCTATCTTGATCGGTAATTCTTTTAACTTGAGAAGTTCCTGTTTTTCCAGCAAACTTATATTTATCCTCTTTGTGTCTAGATCTGAAGGAGGTTCCAAATTGTTCATTAGTTGATCCATACATTGCATCCAGAACTAATTTTAAATTATTTGGATTTCTGTAAAGTCTTTCATAGTATTTAAATTCCTGATCTTTCAAAATATTTTGACTTACAGATTTATTTTTTTCGCTTTCGATTTTTGATTTAATAATATCTAAATCTACATCTTTATCATAAATTAAATTTGGCTTAATTTTATAGCCTCCATTAGCCAATTGAGCTGTCATCAAACATAATTGAAGTGGAGTAGTCTGTATGTAACCCTGTCCTATTCCAGTAATTACAGTTTCGCCAAGATACCAAGACTGTTCTAAAACTTGTTTTTTCCATTTCGTTGACGGGACTATTCCTTTTTTTTCTTCTAAAAAAAAATCTTCTAAGACTTTTGAGCCTAGGCCATATCTTTTTGCAATTAATGAGAGCTTATCTACACCTAAAAGCCTTGCGACTTCATAAAAATAAATATCACATGACTGTTTGATGGCATTTCTCATACTCATCCATCCATGACCATTTTTTTTCCAACAATGATATCTTTCTCCATACAATTCATATGGATGATCATGGCCTTTGCAGTTTACTTTAAACTTTGTGTCTATTATCCCATATTCTAGTGCAGCAAGTGCAACTAAGGGTTTTATAGTTGATCCAGGAGAATATAATCCAGCTAATGATTTATTTAGTAAAGGTCTTAACTTATTATTTTTAATTTCATTCCAATCTTTAGTACTTATTCCATGCGTAAACTTATTAGGATCGTAGGTTGGGGACGATGCCATAGTAATTACTTCACCTGTGTATATATCCATAACACATATTGAGCCTGCCTGATTTTTTAATAACTCTTGAGCCAATTGCTGAATTTCCAAGTCTATGGTTGTTCTTAAATTTTCACCTTGAGTTTCTTTATTATAACTAATTTCACTTATTTTTTTTCCTGATGCATTTACTTCATATCTTTTAGTTCCATGATTTCCTATTAGGTCAGTATCTTTTGAATTTTCAATACCAATTTTTCCAACTTTTAAACCTGGTACAAAGTTTTCCTCTATTTTTTTTTTATTTTGAATATCTTGAGTTGTTGCATCACCAACATAACCAACAACATGTACTAAATCATTGGAATAAGGGTAATATCTTGAAGTTGACAAAACTGGCTTCGCTCCATCTAATTCATGCAAGTACAAATTCAATTTAGAAAATTCGTTCCATGATAAATTTTCAGAAATTATTAAAGTATCCCAAGGCTTAGACTTTTCTTTCTTCTCATATATTTTTTTTATTTCATCTTCTTTAAGACTTATAATATTTTTGAGTTTAAAAATTGAATTATTAAAATTGGAAACTTCTTCAAGAGATAAATGAACTTGATAAACTCTTTGATTGTCTGCAATAACATTATTAAAATAATCAGTTATTATTCCTCTTTGAGGTGGGGTTTTCCATTCTCTAATTCTATTTTTGTCAGATAAAACTTCATATTTTTGCTTCTCAGAAATTTGCAGATTATATAATCTTGAAGTAACAATCCCAAGTAACCCAATTTTTGCTGCAACTAAAACAAAAAGTCTTCTACTTATAATTTTATTTTTATTTAAATTGTCAGTTTTTTTTATCATTCTTTTTAAATAGCACCATATTATCTATCCAAATGAATATTTTAAAAAATATAGGGTAGATTAAAAATGTAACGAATAAACCCAATATTAAACTTTCATAGACAATTGGAATTTTAAATATTGTTATTAATATAATGTAATTTACTGATCCTACAATTAAAATTGCTATGAAAAATGATATCCAATCATAAATTAAATTGTATATGATTGTTCTATTTCTTATAAATACTCCAATCGCAGATAATAATAAATAATCTAGGGAAGATATTCCAATTGGCAAACTTTGAACTACATCATTTATAATGCCTGCAAAAAAAATTAATCCATAACCTAGATGCTCTGGTTTTTTTAAACTCCAGAAGAATACAATAATGTAGCTAAAGTTTATGATAAAATCATAATTTTTATAAATAATATTAATATTTAAACCTAAAATTACGACTAAAAATAAAATTAAAGTGGGTAAACTTGTAATTGTCTTAGAATAAATTCTGTTAGTAAATAAACTCACTTTTTAAAATAAACCTTAACAAATTTAATTTGATCGAAATCTGCAAAAAATTTCACATATTTTTTGTTATTTATAATAGTTATTTTCCCTATGGGTATTCCAGAGGAAATTATCCCATCAGCTCCTGAGGTATAAACAATATAACCCTCTTCGACTTGATCTTTTTCATGCAGATACTCAATGTCACCATTAAATTTACTTCCATTCCCTGAAACTATTGCGTTGGTTCCATAAGGTTCAATTATTACTGGTATCTTACTATTAAGATCATTTATTAATAAAACTCTCGAGGTTAAGTAATTAACTCCAACTACCTTACCTATAAAATATGATCCACTTCTCACACCTGAGCCTATTTTAATATCATGTTTGAAACCTTTATTAATTACAATTGATCGTAAATATGGGCTCTTCTGATCTAGTAAAATCTTAGTTAAATGATAATTATCTGAAAAGAGGTTTTTTTCTTCAATCAATTCATTAAGCCTTAAATTTTCTTCTTTTAAAAATTGATTTTCAAGTTTTAACTCTTCAATATTTAAATCAATAATCTTAAGTTGTTTATTTTCTTCATGTATTTTTAAAAGATCACTAACACCGTAATAAGCATTTTTTAAAGATAAAAAAGGTAATGATATAACATATGAAGTTTTAAAAACAGCATCTTTGGCTACTGACCTAAATTGATTAATAGGTCCTGTTTTAAAATATTCTAATGATAGAACAATTATGGATACTAAAATTAAAGTTAAAAGTGAAAATTTTCGTCTATTACCTTTATTCAAAAAAATTGAACGAGCAGATATAACCAAATCATCTCTGCCCATTTCTTTAGACATTTTGATTAATACTCAGATAAGACTGATGAAAAAGTTTCCTCTTGGTCTAAAGCTTTACCAGTTCCAATTGCAACACAAGATAAGGGATCATCGGCAACATTTACTGGTAGACCTGTTTCTTTCGAAAATCTTTTATCTATATTATTTAAAAGAGAACCACCGCCTGTAAGGGTTAAGCCCATATCAACTAAATCAGCGGATAACTCTGGTGGAGTATTCTCTAAAGCTTTTTTTATTGCAGATACTATATCTTTTAGAATTGGATTTAGTGCTTCTGCAGTATCTTCTTCTGAAATATTTACCTCTTTGGGAGTTCCAGATCTTAAATCTCTACCTTTAACTGCATATGTATTGTTGTTTGTTGGGATAGCTGTACCAATATCTTTTTTGATTTTTTCTGCAGTACTATCTCCAATCATTAAATTATACTCTTCTCTCATATATTCTTTCAAAGAATTATCCATTGCGTCTCCAGCTACTCTTAATGACTCTGAATATACAACGCCACCTAAAGATAAAACTGCAATTTCAGTTGTGCCTCCACCTATATCAACAACCATTGAACCTGTTGCTTCTGATATTGGTAGTCCAGCTCCCACTGCTGCAGCTATTGGTTCCTCAATTAAATTAACTTTACGAGCTCCAGCTGCAAGGGCGCTATCTTGAATTGCTTTTCTTTCAACTGGTGTTGAACCAGTTGGCACGCAAATTAAAATTCTAGGATTAGCTAATGTTTTTTTATGAACTTTTTTAATAAAGTGTTTAATCATCTCCTCAGTAACAACAAAGTCTGCAATAACACCATCTCTCAAAGGTCTGATTGCTTGAATATTTCCCGGTGTTCTTCCAAGCATAGTCTTTGCTTCATCTCCAACAGCTAAAACTGATTTTTTTCCTTTATTGTCAACAACTGCAACTACCGATGGTTCATTGAGAACTACACCTTTGCCCTTTAACACTACAAGTGTGTTTGCTGTGCCAAGATCTATTGCCATATCTTGACTCCATAATTTCTTTAAGTTGCTGAACATTGCCATTTTTATATACCTTTCATCTTTTGATTTTCAAAATTTTGATTTTCTATATTTGTCCCTGGTGCAGTTTTATCTCTTTTTATAATCATTTTATTAAGTGAATTTATATAAGCATTTGCAGATGCAACTAAAGTGTCAGTATCTGCAGCTTGTCCTACAGTTGTTTTTCCATTTTCTTCAATTTTAACACTTACTGTGGCTTGAGCATCTGTTCCCTCCGTAACAGCGTGAACTTGATAGAGTTGCAAGTTTACCTCATGCGGGTAAAGTTTTTTTATACATTTAAAAATTGCATCAACTGGTCCATCACCTGTTTCTGAAGCTTTTTTAACTTCACCAAAAACATCTAGTGTCATTTCTGCTCTTTGAGGTTCTCCTGTACCAGCAAAAACTTTCAAAGACTTTAAATTAATAGCACTTACTTTATTATCTGTTATTAAACTATCATCTATTAAAGCAATTATATCTTCATCATAAACATGTTTCTTTTTATCTGCTAAAATTTTAAATTTTGCAAATGCATTATCTACAACATCATCAGTGAGATCTGGGTATCCTAAGCTAGTTAACTTATCTTTAAATGCGTGTCTTCCTGAATGTTTACCCATTACAAGAGATGTTTGTTTAACCCCTACACTCTCTGGTGTCATGATTTCATATGTTTGCCTATTTTTTAACATTCCATCTTGATGAATACCTGCTTCATGAGCAAAAGCGTTTTTTCCAACAATTGCTTTATTATATTGAACAGGAAAACCTGTGGCATTTGATACTATCTTAGATGCTTTACTTAAAAGAGTAGTTTCAATTCCTGTTTCAAAAGGCATTAAATCAGGTCTTGTTTTCATAGCCATCACAACTTCCTCAAGAGCTGCATTTCCAGCTCTTTCTCCTAGACCATTTATAGTACATTCAATTTGTCTAGCTCCTGCCTGGACGCCTGCCAAAGAATTGGCAACTGCCAAACCCAAATCGTTATGACAATGAGTTGAAAGAATCGCTTTATCTATGTTTGGAACTTTATTTAACAGAGTTTCAATAATTTTTGTAAATTCAGATGGTATAGTATAGCCAACAGTATCAGGAATATTAATGGTTCTAGCACCACATTTAATCGCTAGTTCGACTGTCTTACACATATAATCCATATCTGTTCTGGTACCATCTTCGCAAGACCATTCCACATCATCAGTAAAATTTCTTGCATAAGTTACATTTTGTTTTATCGCTTCATAAACCTCTTCTGGTGATTTATTAAGCTTATGCTTCATATGTAAAGGACTTGTGGAAATAAAAGTATGAATTCTAAATCTTGGAGCATGTTTAAGAGCCTCATAGCATCTATCAATATCTTTTTTTGAATGTCTTGCTAAACCTGCAGGAATTGATTTTTTTAATATTTTACTGACCTCGGTTACAGCTTCAAAATCTCCTGGAGATGCAATTGGAAATCCAGCTTCAATAATGTCTATTCCAAGTTCATCAAATACTCTAGCTATTTGGATTTTTTCTTCCAAACTCATTGATGCGCCAGGAGACTGCTCTCCATCACGCATTGTAGTATCAAAAATGTATACTCTGTTATTATCAGTCATTTAATTAATTTAAGCATGGGTATCATACATGCTCACGCTCAGATTGCAAAATAAAATGGCTATTTTAGACCCAATAAACCAATAATTTATCTACTTCTTATCGCTATCAACAAGTTTCTTTTTTGAAATCCAAGGCATCATAGCCCGAAGTTCAGCACCAACTTTTTCAACTGAGTGTTCTGCTAATTTAGCCCTAGTTGCAAGAAAGTTTTTTTGACCATTTTTACATTCTTCCATCCATTCTTTTGTAAATTTTCCAGATTGAATTTCCGCTAAAACTTCTTTCATTCTTTGCTTGGTTTCATCTTTTTTAATTATTCTTGGACCTGACTGATACTCACCATACTCTGCTGTATTTGAAATTGAATAATTCATATTAGCAATTCCACCTTCATATATTAAATCCACAATCAGTTTCACTTCGTGAACAGTTTCAAAATAAGCCATTTCGGGTTCGTATCCAGCTTCAACTAAAGTTTCATATCCATTTTTAATTAATTCAACAAGTCCACCACATAATACTGTTTGTTCTCCAAATAAATCAGTTTCTACCTCATCTTTAAATGTAGTTTCTATTATTCCAGATCTACCTCCACCAACAGCTGAGGCATATGACATTGCTAAATCTCTTGCTTTACCAGAACCATCTTGGTGAACAGCAAATAAACAAGGTACACCACCACCTTTTTCATATTCACTTCTTACTAAATGTCCAGGTCCCTTTGGTGCAACCATAAATACATCTAAATCTTTTCTAGCTTTAATAAGATCATAATGAACATTTAAACCATGAGCAAACGCAATTGATGTTCCTTCTTTAACACGCTGCTCTATATGATTTTTATATATTGATGCTTGTAATTCGTCTGGCGTTAAGATCATAACTACATCTGCCCATTCTGCAGCATCTGATAAATTCATTACTTTTAAACCTTTAGACTCAGCTTTTTCAATACTTGATGAACCTTCTCTTAAAGCTACCACAACTTCTTTAACACCACTATCTCTTAAATTAAGTGCATGTGCATGACCTTGGCTTCCATAACCAAAAATTGCTACTTTCTTATCCTTAATTAAATTTACATTAGTATCTTTTTCATAAAACATTTTCATAATTTCTCTCCTTTAATTTTTATTTATTTAAATATTTCTGACCCTCTAGTCATAGCAACTGCGCCTGTTCTTGAAACACTCACCAAACCAAATTTTTTTAAATTTTTTGACATACTGTCTATTTCTCTTCTTAAGGCTGTAATTTGTATAACATTTGATTTATTTGTTTTATCTAATATTACTGGATTAAAATTTTTGCAAGCTTCAAAAGCTTTATTTAACTTACCATTGTTCGCAACAAACTTAAATAATGCCATTTCTTTAAAAATAACATTTTTATCTTCTCTTTTAAAATCTGCAACTTTATGGACTGGAACTAATTTTTTTAATTGAAGTTTAATCTGATCTACAACTTGAGGGGTACCTGTAGTAACAATTGTTATTCTAGAAATATTTTGTTTTTGATCAACTTCTGCCACTGCTAATGACTCAATATTGTAACCTCTTCCAGAAAATAATCCAACTACACGGGCTAAAACACCAGCCTCATTATCTACCCACACAACTATAATATGCGTATCAAGCTTCTGTTTTTTTCCTGCAGAACTATATGCTGATTTTGAGTTTGCCATTAAACCAGTGTTCTACCCTTTCCTGTAATCTTTTTCTCTTTTTGGTCTTTAGGACCAAGTAACATTTGATTATGAGGTTTGCCAGATGGTATCATCGGAAAGCAGTTTTCTTGTTTATCTACAAGACAATCAAATATCACTGGACGATCTGTGTTTAACATTTCAATGATCTTATCATCTAACTCCTCTGGTGTTTTTGCTCTAATACCAACACACCCATATGCTTCTGCCATTTTAACAAAATCTGGTAATGCAGCTGTATAACTTTCTGAATAATTTTTATCATGTAGTAATTCCTGCCATTGTCTTACCATTCCCATGTACTCATTATTCAAAATAAATATTTTTATAGGCAAATTGTACTGAACAGCAGTTGACATTTCTTGCATAGTCATCAAAACAGATGCCTCACCGGCAATATCAATAACTAATTTCTTGGGATGTGCAATCTGAACTCCAACAGCTGCGGGTAAACCATATCCCATAGTGCCGAGACCGCCAGAAGTCATCCATCTATTTGGTTTATTGAACTTGTAGTGTTGAGCGGCCCACATTTGATGTTGACCTACTTCAGTTGTTATATAAGTATCTTTATCTTTAGTAAGTTCATACAATCTTTCAATCGCATATTGAGGTTTAATAGTCTCTTCACTACCAATGTAGTCTAATGATCTTTTGGATCTCCATTTCTGAATTTGTTCCCACCAATTAGATATTTGATGTTTATTTGATTTAGAAAAATTATTTTTAGATTTTTTAATAGTTTTAAGTGTTGATGTTAAAACTGACTTAATATCTCCAACAATTGCTAAATCTACTTTTACATTTTTATTTATTGATGATGGATCTATATCAATATGAACTTTTTTAGACTGAGGAGAGAACTCATCAATCTTTCCGGTAATTCTATCATCAAATCTCGCACCAACATTTATCATTAAGTCACATGAATACATGGCGTTATTTGCTTCGTAGGTTCCATGCATACCTAGCATTCCTAAAAATTGATTATCATCAGCTGGAAAACAACCCAGACCTTGCAAAGTTGAAGTTATTGGAAAACCTGTTGCATATACAAGTTCTCTTAAAAGTTCACTTGCTTTTGTTCCTGAATTTATTACTCCACCTCCAGTATAAAAAATTGGTTTTTTTGCTTTGCTAATTAAATTAATTAATTCGTCAATATTTTTTTGTGAATAGTTATCATGAGATTTTCCATTTAATTTTTTATTCTTTTTATAATTTTTGTATTTAGATTTTTGAAATTGAATATCTTTAGGTATATCAACTAAAACTGGTCCTGGTCTACCTGTTGTTGCTACTTCAAAAGCTTTATGCATTACTTCTGCTAAGTCATTAATATCTTTTACTAACCAGTTATGTTTAGTACAAGGTCTGGTTATTCCTGTTGTGTCACATTCTTGAAATGCATCAGTACCAATTAAATGTGTTGGAACTTGTCCTGTGATGCAAACTAACGGCACAGAGTCCATATAGGCATCAGTCAAAGCTGTAACAGCATTGGTTGCTCCAGGACCTGACGTTACTAACAATACACCTGGTTTACCAGTTGATCTTGCATAGCCTTCTGCTGCGTGCCCAGCGCCCTGTTCATGCCTTACTAAAATATGTTTTATTGAATTAAAATTTTTTAATTCATCATATATTGGAAGGACTGCTCCTCCAGGATAACCAAATATGTGACTAACATTTTGATCTTCCAAACATTTGAATACTATCTCAGCTCCTGAATATAATTTTGGCATTCAGCCAATCTAGCTGAAGTTGTACTCATTGGTCAAGTTATTGTGAGGATTTTTATAATTTTTTTATAAATTTTGAAAGAGCTTCAGCGTCAAATTTTTGCCAATCACTCATTTGACCTCTAGACCAAGTTCGCTGTCTTTTAGCGTATTGTCTAGTTTTTATGACAATATTTAGTTTTAAATTATGCATAGAAATTTTTTTATCAATAAATTCTTTAATCTCTCTTATTCCTATAACTTTGAAGATGTTGCTATCACTCTTCAAATTAAGCTTTAAAAAATCTTTTACCTCTTTAATAGCTCCATCTTTCATCATTTGGTCTACTCTCTTGGATATTTTGTTAATTAATTCATCTTTAGGATAATTTATATAAATTTTAATAAACTCGTCATTTCGAAAAGATGGTTTTGTTTTCTTATACCATTCAAAAATTGATTTTTTTGAAATCAAAATAACTTCATAAGCTCTAATTGATCTTTGGACATCAGTTGGTTCAATCTTATTTTTTACTGATGGATCAATTTTTAAGAGTTTTAAATAAAATTTTTTTTGACCTAAGTTATTTTGCATTCGTCTTATTTTATTTCGAACAGAGATTGGTATTTTTGGAATTCTAACTAATCCATCAGTAAGAGCTTTGAAATAAAGACCAGTACCACCAACTAAAATTGGTATTTTTTTTTTGTCTCTTATTTTTTCAATATTTTTTTTTGCTAATTTTAACCACTCACCTGACGAAAATTCTTTTTTAACACTTATAAAACCATATAAATGATGATCAATTTTATTCAAATCAGTTTTTGAAGGTCTAGCGGTTAGTATATTTAATTCTTTATATACCTGCATGCTATCTGCATTAATAATTTCTCCATTTAACTTGTTGGCAATTTTTAATGCAGCTTTAGACTTACCTGATGCAGTTGGACCTGAGATTAATATTATTTTGGACTTTAGGTCCATGTTGTTATTTTAATTTAACACCAATATATGTTCTTTGATTTTGGTTATTATATATTGCAATCAGCAAGTTGTTTTCATCACTTCTTAACTTCAATTTTACTACATTATCAAGATCACCTATTGTGTTAATTTTTTTTCTATTTGCTTCAACAATAACATTATTCACTTGTAAATAGTTTATAGGACTATCTTTATCTATTTTAGTAATGACCACTCCACTTGTTCCTTTTGGAAGATTTCTTACCTCAATATCATCTTTAGTTAATAAACGAACATCTATTTTCAAACCTTCGATTCTCTTTACTTTTGGTTTTTCAATTACTGGTTTTTGTGCTTTAAAATCTTCTGAAGTTTCTAATCTTCCGAGAATTATTTCTTTTGTAATTTCCCTTTTATTTCTCCAAACCTTAACAATTACTTTTTTTCCAACATCTGTTTCAGCAACTATTTTAGGTAGTTCTTTCATTTCATTAATTGGTTTTCCATCGAACTCTAAGATTATATCGCCAGGTTTAATTCCTCCTTTGTCAGATGGACTTTTATCCGCAACACTTGCAACTAGAGCACCTCTAGGTTTATCTAGCTTTTCTGCATCTGCTATTCCTTGATCTACAACTTGAATTCTTACTCCAAGCCATCCTCTTTTTGTTTCTCCAAATTTAATTAATTGATCAATAACTTTTTGAGCACTATTAGATGGGATAGCAAAACCTATTCCAATAGAACCAGATTGGCCAAGTATGGCTGTATTAATTCCTATTACATCTCCGTTCATATTAAACAGTGGACCTCCTGAATTTCCTTGGTTTATTGAAGCATCAGTTTGAATATAGTCTTCATACCTTGATAATCCTATACTTCTATTTCTGGCAGAGATTATTCCTGCTGTTACTGTGCCTCCAAGACCAAATGGATTTCCTATTGCAATAACCCAATCTCCAATTCTAGATTTGTCTGAGTTACCAAATTTTACTGGCTTAAATTTTTCATCAGACTTTATTTTTAATACTGCAATATCCATACCTGCGTCAGCACCAAGCACTTCAGCTTTATAATCTTCGTCTCCATTTACTCTAACAAATATATCTGATGCTCCTTGAATAACATGGTTATTTGTTATTACAATTCCCTCATCATCAATTATAAAACCTGATCCTAGCGCACTAGTTTGTCTTTGTTGAGGAGAACCAAACATATCTTCAAATGGTGAACCTGGCGGAAATTCAAATGGCAAAGGATTTGATCTAGTTGTTACAGTTGTAGTCGTTGAAATATTTACAACCGACGGCATTAATCTCTCTGCTAAATCTGCAAATGACGATGGTATTTCCTGAGCTTTAGAAATTGTAATGTAATTTATTGAAATTACTAATATTGATAAAATTTTGTAAATATTTTTCATGTCTTTGAGTACCAAATAATTATAAATCCTATAATTGCGAATACTAACCCACCTGTTCTTAGTTGTTTATCAGCTACATCATCAAGTTTTTTTAACATATTTTTCATTTTTGATGGAAATAAGGCATATAATACACCTTCGATAAATAAGAAAAGACCAAAAGCTATGATCAATTCTCTCATCTTTGTTAAAAAAATTGTTTATTTTTGTTTATTTCCAAAAAATTTAAAAAATTCACTATCTGGTGATAAAATCATTGAAGTTTCTCCACCAATTAAAGCTTTTTGGTATGCTTGCATTGCTCTATAAAATCCAAAAAATTCAGCATCTTGTCCAAATGCATCAGCAAAAATTTTATTTTTTTGACCGTCTCCTTCACCTTTCATAATCTCAGATTTCTTTTCTGCTTCTGCTAAAATAACAGTCACTTCCTTATCTGCTGTTGATGTTATGGTGACTGCCATTTCTGCACCCTTTGCTCTAAACTCTTTAGCCTCTCTTTCTCTTTCAGTCTGCATTCTTCTAAAAATTGCATCACTATTTGCTTGAGGCAAATCCGCTCTTTTAATTCTAACATCAACTATCTTTATTCCAAAGTTTTCTGCTTCATTATTTACACCTTGTTGAATAAGAGCCATCTGTTTAGATCTATCTTCAGAGAGTAATGTTTGTAATTTTTGTTGACCTAGCACGTTTCTTATTCTTGAATTAATAATCGTTGCTAGCCTTGATCTCGCAACTCTTTCATTTCCAACTGAAATGTAGAATTTTAGTGGATCAATAATTTGAAATCTAGCAAAAGCATCAACAATCAAACGTTTTTGATCTGATGCAATAACCTCTTCAGGCGGTGTATCTAAATTTAGAACTCTTTTATCAAGAAATACTACATTCTGAATAAATGGAATTTTGAAATTTAAACCTGGCTTTAAAATAATTCTCTTAGGATCACCAAACTGAAGTACGATAGCTTGATTTACCTCTTTGACAATAAAAATTGAAAAAAATAAAGTTGCTCCTATTAAGATAATTATTGGTAATATAAATTTTCCAGCTTTCATTAATTTGTTCCTGATTTTAGTTCTTGTAACGGAAGATAAGGAACTACTCCAGATCCCGAATCTTTATCAATTATAATTTTATTTATATCAGCAAGCACTTGCTCCATTGTCTCTAAATACATTCTTTCCTGCGTAACTTCTTTTGCTTTAGCATATTCTGTATAAATTGATAAAAATCTACTTGCTTCACCCTCTGCTTTTGCAACAACCTCTTTTTTATAAGCTTCAGCTGCTTGCAAAATTTTTGCAGCTTCTCCTCGTGCTCTTGGTATAACATCATTAGCATAAGCTTCAGCCTCGTTTTTTGACCTCTCCATATCAGCTCTTGCAGCTTGTACATCTCTAAAAGCATCGATAACCTGGTCTGGTGGGTCGGCTTTCTGAGTTTGAACTTGTGTAATCAGTACTCCACTCTCATATTCATCAAGTATTCCTTGAATAATATCTTGTGTATCTCTTTCGATAACTGCTCTTCCTTCTGTAAGAATTGGCTGAATATCTGATCTTGCTATAACTTCTCTCATAGCAGTCTCCGCTGCTGCTTTAACTGTACCTTCAGGATCTTGAATTTTAAAAAGAAAATTGCCAGCATCTTTTATTACCCAAAATACTGAAAAGTCTATGTTAACAATATTTTCATCACCAGTTAACATTAAGCTTTCTTCTGGTACATCAGCTACTCCACCACCTTGGCCAAATCCACTATCTCTCTCTGATCTAAAGCCAATATCCATTCTATTTACTTTAGTAACTTTTGGAGTTAATACAGTCTCAATTGGGAATGGAAAATGATAATTTAATCCTGGTTGAGTAGTATTTACAAACTTTCCAAATCTTAAGACCACGCCCTGCTCATCAGGTAAAACTCTGTACAAACCGCTTAATGCCCAAATTACAACTAAAATGATCAAACCTAATATAATAGGTTTTTTACCGCCTGTGCCACTTCCAGTAAATTTATTTATAGTATCTTGTAATTTTTTAATTGCTTCATCAAGATTGGGAGGTGTAGGGCCTCTTCTGAAACCTCCACCATTTCCGCCTCCTCCACCACTACCTGGAGGACTTCCCCACGGACTTTGATTTTTATAAATGACCATTATGACATTCTATATAGTGTCTTTATATTCAAAAACAAGGTAAGTGTATTTTTATGAGTGATAAAAAAGTAGGTCTTAGTGACACAATGAAGGCAAAAACTGAGCCAAAAACCTTTAAAAGAAACCCAATTCCTGGCACTAAATTTACAATTGCAATATCTAGTGCAAAAGGTGGTGTTGGAAAATCTACTTTTGCTACAAATTTAGCTTTAGCCTTAAAAAAAGTTGGTTGCAAAGTAGGAATTTTAGATGCTGATATTTATGGACCTTCTTTACCAAAACTATTCTCTATAAATGAGAAGCCAGGTAGCGATGGGCAAACTTTAATGCCAATCGTAAAGTATGATATTCAATGTATGTCTATTGGTTTTCTAACAGACGAGCAAACACCGATGATCTGGCGAGGGCCAATGGTAACAAGTGCTATTAAAACCTTTACTCAAAAAGTTGGTTGGAAAGATTTAGACTTCATTATTGTTGACATGCCTCCAGGTACAGGTGATACACAACTAACATTTGCACAAGAAATTAGTGTGGATGGTGCAATCATAGTATCAACCCCTCAGGAAATAGCACTTCAAGATGTAAAAAGAGGAATTAGAATGTTTGAAAAATTAAAAGTAAATATTATCGGATTAATTGACAATATGAGTCACTTTATTGGAGATGATGGAAAAAAATATGCAATTTTCGGAGAAAATGGTGTTGAGAGAACCGCACAAGAATTTGAGAAGAAATTTTTAGGACAAATACCAATAAATTCAGATGTCGGAAAATATGGTGATATGGGAATTCCTATTGTTGAAAAAGAACCAGATCATGAGATTACAAAAATTTATTTAAAATTTGCAGAAGAAATTAAACAATCCTATCTTTAATTTCGAAAGCCTCCATAAGTTCATTCCACTCTCTTTTTGAAAGTCCGGATTTTTCTAAATTTATTTCCTCACCGTTTAATAGTTTTTGAATAATAACTTTTCCTTTAGCGGAAACTTCTGTGCTACCTACTCTATAATCCATAAATGCGTCATGAGTAATTGGAACCCATCTCTTTAAGGTATCTAACATTATGTCCGCATAAACTCTAATTTCATATTGAGCATGATGATCAGCACGTAATCTTAGAAAATTCATTAAGTTTAAAAGATCAGTTTTCCAATACCACTGAGTATAAGTATTTAAAGTTAGGTTCATTCTAGCTAACTCTCTAGCTAATCCTTTTTTATTTTCATCAATCGTAGATCCATCAAATTTTTGATTAAGCATAGTTTCATAATTATCATATGTTCTTTCAGCATCATTTTTTAAAAGTTCTAAAACTTTTTTTGCATCTTCTCCCTCAATCACATCACCACGACCTTGTCTATTTGCAATAGATTGGGCTGCTAAATTTTGTGGATCAGGTAAATAAAATTCTTTATCTAAGATTGAATATCTTGCTGAGTATTCATTGACGTTTGCTGTTCGATGTCTAATCCATTGCCTAGCAATAAAAATTGGTAACTTTACATGATATTTAATTTCACACATTTCGAATGGGGTGCTATGCCAATGACGCATTAAATACTTTATAAGTCCACTATCTGTAGAAACTTGTTTAGTTCCCTTTCCATATGATACTCTTGCGGACTGCACTATTGAACTATCATCTCCCATATAATCAACAACTCTTACAAATCCATGGTCTAATGCAGGCACAGCTTCGTACAATATTTTTTCAAGTTCTGGAACAGTAACTCTTTTTGTAGAATTTTTTTGTGATTTAAGTTCGTTAATTTCTTCTATTTGTTCTATTGTTAATTTCATTGAAGTACTTTATGAATTAATACATTATATTAATTCATTATCAAATTAAGTAACAAAAAAAATTGATAAAGTTATTTCAACTTATAAGAGTAAATTATGGATAAACAGATAAAAGTTGACAATCTGATAATAGGAGGTGGCCCAGCTGGATTGACTGCCGCTTATCTTTTATTAAAAGAAAAATCACTTGGAGGTGTAGAAGTAATTGAAAGTAATGAAGAATATCTTGGTGGTATCTCGAGAACAGAAAAAAAAAATGAATTTAGATTTGATATAGGTGGGCACAGGTTCTTTAGTAAATCATCCAAAATAAATGACCTTTGGGACGAAATACTCCCTAATGGATTTATTGAGAGAAAAAGAAAATCAAGAATACTGTTTAAACAAAAATTCTTTAATTATCCCATATCTGCGTCTGAGGCATTAATTAAATTAGGTTTTGTTGAAAGTGTTTTGTGTGGATTATCATTTATTAAAGCAAAGATATTTCCGGTAAAGAAACCTAAATCTTTTCACGATTGGGTTGCAAATAACTTTGGAGAGCGTCTATATTTAAATTTTTTTAAAACTTATACAGAAAAAGTTTGGGGTATGAGCTGTGATGAAATATCTGCAGATTGGGCGGCCCAAAGAATTAAAGGATTAGATTTACTTAGATTGGTTTTAGATTCATTCAATTTTAAAAAAATGAATAAAACTGAAATAAAGACTTTGATAAAAACATTCAAGTATCCAAAATTTGGACCAGGTATGATGTGGGAGTCAGCAGGTGAAAAGATTAAAAGCATGAATGGTAAAATAAGTATGGGAATAAATGCCATAAGTTTTTATTACAACCCAGAGAATGAAACTTGGGAAGTAAATTGCTTAAATAAAAAAAATAACAAGCAAATAAAATATAAAACAAAAAGAATTATCTGCTCAGCTGCTATGAAAGATGTAGTAGAAAATATTTATCCTCCTCTTAAAAATAAAAACGAAGCAAAAAAACTTAGTTATAGAGATTTTGTAACTGTTGCAGTTATGATGAAAAAAGAACCTAATTTTGATGATAATTGGATTTATATTCATGATAAAAAAATAAATGCTGGAAGGATGCAAAATTATACATCTTGGTCAAATTATATGGCTCCAGAAAAGTGTGGCTGTATAGGTTTAGAATATTTTTGTAACAAAGATGATCAATTTTGGAGACATTCAAATGAAGAATTAAAAAAAATAGCATTTGAAGATATAAAAAAACTTGGGATTTTTGAAAATGATGACATTTTAGATGCTTTTGTAATTAGACAAGAAAAAGCTTACCCGGTTTATGATAAAGATTATAAAGATGTTATATCTAGGTTATCAAATGAAATTGAGAACAATTATAAAAACTTATTTCTTGTTGGAAGGAATGGAATGCACAAATATAATAACCAAGATCATGCAATGATGTCATCTATTTTAACAGTTGAAAATATTAAATATAACAGAAAAAAAAATAATATATGGAATATAAATGTTGATGCAGAATATTTAGAAGGTGAAGCAAACGACAAAAATAAAGCTATGGGTAGCGTAAGAGACACACCAAATCAATTATAATCTAATTTTTTAATATATTTTTTAAAATAATAATCATAAAGAAAATATTAATTACAAATCCTGTATAAAGATATCTTTCCTGTTCAGTTCCTGCTCCTAATGTGCAAATGACTAGTAAATAAAAATAAATCAATCCAATGATAAACAATGCTTTTCTCAATGAAGCGTTTTTTTTTGTAAAAAATACGAATCTAAATAAGATTAAATAAATAAACATACATAAAATAAATATTATAAATTGTTTTGTTAATTTAAGTTCTGAAATCTTATAACTTTTTTTTATTTTACCATAATATTTATCCCAATTTTTAGGCTCGGCAGACAAAAAATCAAAACCAAATTTACCATGTGATGCTAAAAAAGTTTTAAATCTATCTGACACATAATAATTTGGATTATCAAAAATTTTGGAAATAGCATGCTTTTGACATTTTTTTCCAAGAATAAAATAAGCAACATTGTTGTGTTTTGAAGATTTACCAACAATAAGCTCATTAGAAATTTGTTTAATCTCGTTTAAATAAATTTTTTCATAATAAGGAAAATATTTTTCAATGTTATCAAAGGTAATAAAGTTTTGATCTGTATTTATTTCTGAGGAAACACAGTTATCTAACCAATCAGGAAAAATTGTTGAAAAATCTACTCCACTTTTTGAAGAACTAGTAAAAACATCAAATACAATTTTATTTTTAATTGATGGAATCAAAGAAAATAAGAGGATCATAAAGATTACAAGTAAATTTTTAAAATATTCACGATCAAAATATCTAAAGAGCACAAATATTAGCATAATTAATACAGGTTGAAAAAGTGCCCAAAAATAACTTAATAGTACTAAATTTACATATGTAAATATTTCAAACTTTTTTTCATTTGATTTAAAAAATTTTATTATGAAATAAGACATTTGTGTAAACAAAAAAGTTATTACTTGATTATAATCAAATAAGTTTTCATAAA
>CABZNY010000008.1 GCA_902527265.1 uncultured Pelagibacteraceae bacterium
ACGTAGAATTATTATTTTTATCCAAAATCTCATATCTTGTCTCAGCTTTTTCAATAATTTTTTTCTTTTCATCATATCTTATAAGATTATTTTTAATTGAACCTTTGTTCCTCAAAGTTATTTCTCCATGGCAAATTGCTATATATGTTTTATAAACTTTTCTTAGTCTAAAAAGTGTTGTCAGTTGTTGTGCTGCTGGTCTATTTTTAGCTATCAAAAAAACTCCGGAGGTTTCTTTATCTAATCTATGAACTGAATATGGTTTATCATCTTTAAAAATCACACTGTTAGAAAATATATCAATCAAGTTTTTTTTTGATTTTGTTCCACCTTGTACAGATATTCCAGCTTGCTTATTAAGAACTATAAAATCTTCATTGTTATCTATGATAAAATCTTCATTTTCTTTTATTATTGTATTTGTAGGTTTAAACTTTACCTTTTTGTTAATAATTTCTTTTTTAAACTCAAAATTATGAAGTTCAATTACATCATTCATCTCAAGCTTAGCTGAATTTTTAATTTTTTTTTTATTTAGCTTTATTTTCCCACTTCTTAGACTTCTCTCTATTAAACTTTGAGGAATTGAGCCAAAATATTTTCTTATAAATCTATCAATACGCATACCAACAGACGTAGAGTCTACGTTGATATTTTTTTTCATAACAATTGTAATTTAAGCAGTGGCTTCTTTAGGGGTATCTAATTTTTTTTCTTCTACTTTGGATTTATCTATTTTCTTTTTATCTACTTTCTTTGCCTCTACATCCCTATCTACAAATTCTATTACTGCCATAGGTGCGTTATCTCCGTATCTAAATCCTGCTTTAATTATTCTTGTGTATCCACCTTTTCTATCTTGATACCTTTTAGATAATGTTTTTCTAATTTTACTTGCTGAGGCTTCGTCTTGAAGTTTGGATATTAAAGTTCTCGTGTTTTGTAGTGTATCTTTCTTCCCTAAAGTAATTAATTTATCTGCTTGTGGTTTTAAAACTTTAGCTTTAGGCAATGTTGTTGTGATTTGCTCATACTTTACAAGAGAATTTAGCATATTTTTAATTAAAGCTTTTCTATGTTCGGATGTTCTATTTAATTTTTTATAACCAAATTTATGCCTCATTAAATTGCTTCCTCAAGTTTTTTTGATAATTCAGCTATATTGTCTGGTGGCCAATTTGGTATTTCCATGCCTAAATATAATGACATGCCTGTTAAAACCTCTTTTATTTCATTCAAGGATTTTCTTCCAAAATTTGGAGTTCTTAACATCTCTCCTTCGGATTTTTGAACTAAATCTCCAATATAAATTATATTATCATTTTTTAGACAATTCATTGATCTCACTGAAAGTTCGAGCTCATCAACCTTTCTAAGAAGATTTTTATTAAACTCAGGCTCAGTTGGTTGTTCTCTTACAATCACTTCTTGGGGTTCATCAAAGTTAACAAACATTCCTAGTTGATCTTGAAATATTCTAGCAGAGTATGCTACAGCATCCTCAGCAGAGATAGATCCATTTGTTTCAACTTCCATAGTTAATTTATCATAGTCTAAAGCCTTTCCTTCTCTTGCTGTACTTACTGAATATGAAACTTTTTTTACAGGACTGAATAAGGAATCTATAGAAATAAGCCCTAAAGGTGGTTCTTCAGGCTTATTCATATCTGCTGAAACATAGCCTTTACCATTACTCACTGTCATTTCCATATGAAAATTAGTGTTTTCATCTAAATTACATATTACTAAATCTGGATTTAATATTTCAATATCTGCTGATGTTGTGATATTTGATGCTTTAATCTCACCTGGACCTTTAGCATCCAAAACAAGCTTATTTGTTGTCTCAGAATTGCTTTTTAATGCTAAAGACTTCACATTCAAAACTATATCTGTTACGTCTTCTCTAACTCCTTTAATTGATGTAAATTCATGCAGAACTCCATCTATCTGTATTGCGGTAACTGCTGTTCCTCTGATTGATGACAAGAGAATTCTTCTTAAAGAATTTCCAAGTGTAAGACCATAACCTTTTTCTAACGGCTCAGCTACAATTTTTGCATAAGTCTTATCATCACTCAAATTAACATCGAGTTTTGGTGGTTTAATAAGTGACTTCCAATTTTTTATATTTACCTCTGATGTTTCCATTTATACTCTCCTTTTTTTAGGTGGTCTGGCACCATTATGTGGCATCGGTGTTGTATCTTTTATTGATATAATTTTAAAACCTCTAGCCTGTAACGCTCTTAGAGCTGTTTCTCTTCCTGAACCTGGTCCTTTAACTTCAACAGATAGAATTTTCATTCCAACATCCAAAGCTTTTGCAGCTGCAGAGTCTGCTGCTACTTGAGCAGCATAAGGTGTTGACTTTCTTGATCCTTTAAAACCCTTTTGACCTGCAGATGCCCATGAAATTACATTACCATTTGTATCTGCAATTGTAACAATAGTATTATTAAATGTTGATTGAACATATGCTATACCATTCAAAATATTTTTTTTATTTTTTTTCTTTTTTGAATATGAACTTTTTTTGGACTTTTGCGATGTCTCTTTTAATTGATCTTTATTTTCTTTATCTTTAACCATATTATTTTTTTAGTGGTGTTAATTTTTTACCTGCAATAGCTATAGCTTTTCCTTTACGTGTCCTTGCATTACATCTTGTTCTTTGTCCTCTAACAGGTAATTTTTTTCTATGTCTTGAGCCTCTGTATGACGCAAGGTCTATTAATCTTTTAATATTCAATGAAATATCTCTTCTTAGGTCTCCTTCAACAGTAAATTTTTGGTCAATAAACTCTCTAATTTTTAAAATTTCTTCATCTGTAAGTTCATTAACCCTTTTATTTTTGGGTATATCTAATGAGTTACAAATATCTTTAGAATTCTTTTCCCCAATACCATAAATATAGGTTAGACCAATACGAACTAATTTATTTTGTGGTATATTTACACCTGCTATACGAGCCATAATATTGAGATAAAAATTTAGACTTTTATATAATAAGTTTTTTTAAAGTCAATGTCTTAAACTGATAGAATATGCTCTATTTTGCTTGAAATTACTGGTATTTCCTCATCTCCATTGATTTCATAAAAATTTCTATTTTTAGAATAGAAATCTAAGACTGGTCTAGTAGTTTCCATGTAAGTATCATATCTTTTAAGAATAGTATTTAAATTATCATCAGACCTTTTTTCTAAAATTTTCCTTTTTTCAATTCTTTTAATAATTGTTTCTTTATTTACATTTAGAAAAAAAATATAATCTATTTTTTGATTAGAATTACTTAATAAAAAGTCTAGATTTTTTGCTTGGTTTAATGATCTAGGATATCCATCAAATATTAATTTATTCTTTTTATTAGGATCAAATATTGCTTTTTTTATTAGCTCATTTACTATTTCGTCAGTTGCAAAATCTCCTTTTGAAATAATATTTTCAATATCTTTACCTAAGTCTGTTTGATTTTTAACTTCATTTCTTAAAAGATCACCAGTTGAGATTTGATACAAATTAAATTTTTTTACAATATTGTTAGATTGTGTACCTTTACCTGCCCCTGGTGGTCCAAATATTATTACATTCACTTTGAATTATCTTCCAAATTTTGTTTTCTTAATCAATTGTTCATATTGAGAACTCATTAACCTAGTTTGAACTTGTGTAACTGTATCAATAGCTACAACAACAACTATTAAAACTGAGGCTCCACCTAGATAAAAGGGGATAGGATAGTTTGCAATTAAAAATTCTGGCATTAAACAAACTAAGGTAAGATATAAAGCACCTATGGTTGTTAATCTTGTTAATATTGTATCTATATAAAAAGCTGTACTTTCACCTGGTCTTATTCCTGGAATAAATCCTCCATATTTTCTTAAATTCTCTGCAGTTTCATTTGGATTAAATGTTATAGATGTATAGAAAAAAGTAAAAAAGATTATACCTGATGCATATAAAAGCATATATAAAGGTTGTCCTTGTGAAAAATAAGAAGAAATATTTAAAAAAGTTTCATTTTGAGAAACATTAAAATTTGAAAAAGTAACTGGCAACAACAAAAGTGCAGATGCAAAAATTGCTGGTATTACTCCAGCAGAATTAATTTTAAGAGGTAGATGTGATGACTCTCCTCCATACATTTTATTTCCCATTTGTCTTTTTGGGTAATTAATTAGAATTTTTCTCAATGCTCTTTCCATAAAAACAATAAATAAAATTGTTAAAATCAATAGAATAAATATAAATATAATCATCATTGTTGAGATGGCACCTGTTCTACCTAATTCAAATGTTGTAACTAAAGCCCTTGGAATTTCTGCAACTATTCCAGAAAATATTATTAATGATATTCCATTACCAATACCTCTTTGTGTTATTTGCTCACCCAACCACATTAAAAATATAGTTCCAGCTACAATTGTAGTTACTGTTGATATTTTAAAAAAAAATCCAGGATTTATCACTAAGTCAGCTGAAGATTCTAGTCCTACTGCAAGACCGTAACCTTGCACAGTAGCTAAAAGAACTGTACCATATCTTGTTATTTGTGTAATTTTTTGTCTACCAATTTCACCTTGGGCTTTTAGGTTCTTAAAATAATCTGTAACACCTGTTAGTAGCTGTATAATAATTGATGATGATATATATGGCATTATTCCTAAAGCAAATATTGCCATTCTACTGACTGCACCACCAGCGAATACATTAAACATTCCAAGCAATCCTTTTTGATTACTATCCATCATAATCTGCAATTGTTCAGGATCTATTCCTGGTAATGGAACAAAAGTTCCCAATCTATAAACAGCTAAAATTAATATAGTAAAAAGTATTCTATTTCTTAAATCATTTTTTTGAGATGATTCACTCATTTTTATTTAAGATTTTTTAATTTTAAATTACCACCTAATTTCTCAATTTTTTCTTTTGCTGAAGCAGAAGAAAAGTCAGCCAGTATATCAATTTTTGATTTTAGATTACCATTTCCAAGAACTTTGTATTTTAAATAAGATTTGTTGACTATATTACTTTTTTTTAAAACATCTAAATTAATTTGAGTTGCAGAATTAATTCTTTTCTTGTCTACAAATGTTTGAATTTGTTCAAGGTTAATTTTTGCCACTTTCGTTGTTCTAATTGGATTAAAACCTCTTTTTGGAAGTCTTCTATACAAAGGCATTTGACCACCTTCAAAACTTTTAATTGCTACACCAGATCTAGATTTTTGACCTTTCACACCTCTTCCTGACGTCTTTCCCTTCCCTGAACCAATACCACGACCAAGTTTTTTTTTGGGAATTTTAACCTTTAATGTGTTATTTAGAATGTTCATTACCCTCTTTTCTCAATTATTTCTGAAATTTTTTTATTTCTTATTAATGAAATATTTTTTGGAGAATTCTGCTTTGTTAATGCTTTCATACAAGCTCTGATTACATTGTGAGGGTTTGCTGTTCCAAGTGATTTTGCAACAATATCTTTTATCCCAAGTACTTCACATACTGCTCTCACAGCTCCTCCTGCTATAATGCCAGTTCCTTTTGGTGCGGCTCTTAATTTAATTTTGCCAGCACCATCTTTTCCAAAAATATCATGATGAATTGTTCTTCCCTCTCTCAATGGGATTTGAACAAGGTTTCGTCTTGCAAGTTCATTGGCCTTTTTAATTGCATCTGGAACTTGTTTTGCTTTTGCATGAGCAACACCTATTTTACCATTTTGATTGCCAACAACTACTAAAGCAGAAAATCCAAATCTTCTACCACCTTTCACTACTTTAGTTATTCGATTTATATGAACTAATTTTTCTACAAATTCAGTATTTTTTTCCATTATTAAAATTCCATTCCATTCTTTCTCAACTGCTCTGCTAGCAATTTTACTCTTCCATGATATTTGTAAATACCTCTATCAAAAAAAACTTTAGTTATTTTCATATCTTTTGCTTTTTTTGCAAGTTGTTCAGCTACTATTGCAGATAATTCTTTCTTACTTATTTTTTTAGATTTTATTTCTTTTGTATTTGATGTAGCAGAAACAAGTGTAATTTTTTTTTCATCATCAATTATTTGTGCACTTATATTTCTCGAAGATCTACTTACGGTTAGTCTTAATCTCTCATTAGAAGATACTTTTTTAATTTTATTTCTTATCCTGAATTTTTTTCTATCTGATGTTGATAAATTCATTATTTCTTTTTTCCTTCTTTTCTTAATATGTATTGACCTTGTTCTTTGATGCCTTTTCCTTTGTAGGGCTCTGGTGGTCTTATACTTTGAATTTCTGCTGCTATCATGCCAACCTGTTGCTTATCCGTCCCTGAGATTTTTAAAATAACTTGCTTCTCTACCTGAATTTTTACACCATCAGGAATATCAAAATTTATATCATGACTAAATCCTAACTGTAGATTAAGTACGTTTCCCTTTAAGGCTGCTCTATAACCAACACCTGAGAGTTCGAGAATTTTTTCATATCCCTTACTAGTTCCAATTATTGCATTATTTATTAGACTTCTGTTCATTCCCCATAATCTTTTGGTGTCTTGATTATTTAGCTTAGGTTTAATTGAAACATTTTTTCCATCATTTATTTTTAAATCAAAAATATCTAAATCAATATTTATAGACTTTTTACCAAGTGGTCCTTCAATATTAATCATATTTCCACTCAATAGCACCTTCACTTTTTCAGGTATAGATATATTTATTTTTCCAATCTTTGACATTAAAATACCTTACAAATTATTTCACCACCAACTTTTTGCTTTCTTGCATCTATATCAGTCATAACACCCTTTGGTGTAGATATTATTGCGATGCCTAATCCATTATTTACTTTAGGCAAACTTTCGGCGCTAGAAAATATTCTTCTTCCTGGTTTTGATATTCTTTCTATGGAACTTATAACTGGATTTCCTGAATTATATTTTAAATTTATATGTAAATTTGTTTTGTTTTGATTTGATTTTACCTCATAATCAATTATGTACCCCTCTGATTTTAAAATTTCAGCAATTTTTGTTTTAAATTTTGATGATGGTAGTTCAATTTTCTTATGATTTCTCTTTTGAGAATTCTTTAATCTAGCTAACATATCACCTATTGGATCACTTAAACTCATAATATCCTTTCTACCAACTCGATTTCACCAGACCGGGAATTTTACCTTCAAGACCTAATTGTCTTAATGCAATTCTCGATATTTTTAATTTACGATAAACACCGTGTGGTCTACCTGTTATTTGACATCTATTTCTTACTCTAATTTTTGCAGAGTTTCTTGGCAGTTTTGAAAGCTTTTGCTGCGCTTTAAATCTATCTTCAAAACTTAATTTTTTGTTCATTATTATTTTTTTTAAACTTTCTCTTTTTTTATAAAATTTATCAGAAAGTTTTATTCTTTTATTATTTTTGTTTATTGCGCTCAATTTAGCCATTAATTGTTCCTGCTTTCTTTAAATGGGAAATTTAATTTTTTAAGAAGTTCAAAACTATGTTTTTTATCCATTGATTTGATAACAATAGTAATATCTAAACCTCTAATTTTATCAACTTTATCAAAATTAACCTCAGGAAAAACAATTTGCTCTTTGACACCAAAAGTATAATTTCCAAATTTATCAAATGCATTTGCATTTAAACCTCTAAAATCTTTAATCCTTGGAAGTGCAATATTAACAAGTCTGTCAATAAATTCATACATTTTATTTTTTCTAAGGGTAACCTTTAAACCTGAATTTGTATTTTTTCTGGTTTTAAAATTTGCAATAGATTTTTTAAATTTTGTAACAATCGGCTTTTGTCCACTTATGCTTGCTAAATCATCTTGGCATGAACTTACTATTTTTGTATCATTACCATCTAGACCTAAGCCCATATTTAATACAACTTTTTCAATTCTTGGTCCCATATATTGGCTTTTATATCCAAATTTTTCTTTTAAACTTGGGTTTATTTCATTTATTATTAAATTCTTAAGTCTTGGTTCCATTATTTTTTAGCCTCTATTTTTTTTTTGTCTTCTAAAATCATTAAATTAGACAAATGTACAAAATTTTCTTTAGAAACAATACCGCCTTTTTTTTCTTTGGTTGTTTTAACATGTTTTTTTATAATATTTATTCCTTTAACTTTAGCTCTTTTGTTTTTTCTATCTATTTCTATAACTTCACCTTCTTTTTTTTTATCTTTTCCAACTAACACTTTGACTTTTATTCCCTTTTTAATCATTACAAAACCTCTGGAGCTAATGAAATTATTTTCATCTGTCCCCTATTTCTCAATTCTCTAGTTACAGGACCAAATATTCTTGTACCGATAGGTTCTCCTTTATCGTCTGTTAAAACCGCTGCATTATTATCAAACCTTACTTTGGAACCATCATTTCTATGGATTCCTTTCCTTACTCTAACAACTACAGCTTTATGTACTGCACCTTTTTTAACTTTTCCTTTTGGTATTGCTTCCTTTACAGCTACAACTATAGTATCTCCTATACTCGCATATCTTCTTTTAGATCCTCCTAAAACCTTAATACACTCAATCTTCTTTGCTCCAGTATTATCTGCTACCATTAACTCTGTTTGTACTTGTATCATTTTGCTTCCTCGATCACTTCAAATTTTTTATTTTTTGAAAAAGGTCTACTTTCTATTATTGAAACTTTATCACCTATTTTAAATTTATTATTTTCATCGTGTGCATTATATTTTTTTCTAGCTTTCATTACTTTTTTTAGCATAGGGTGTTGGTATTTTCTCTCAACTAAAACCGTAATAGTTTTGTTTGGTTTGTCACTCACAACAACTCCATTTAATACTTTTTTAGGCATTACTGGCTCCTATAAGTGTTTTTAATCTAGCTATATTTTTTTTTGTTTCTGTAATTTTAGATGGACTTTTTATTTGACCATTAACTTTTTGAAATCTAAAATTAAAGAGATCTTTTTTTAGCTTATCTAGATTTTCTAACATTTGTTTTTTTGTTAATTTTTTAATTTCTTTTTTTTTCATTTTAGATTCTTTTTATAAATTTACATTTAATTGGTAATTTTGCTGATGCTTTATAAAGTGCCTCTTTTGCTATTGCCTCTGAAACACCGTCAACCTCAAATAGTATTCTACCTGGCTTCACTCTACATGCCCAAAATTCAGGTGAACCTTTGCCTTTTCCCATTCTTACCTCTGTTGGTTTTTTTGATACTGGTATATTTGGAAACATTCTTGTCCATACTCGACCTTGTCTCTTCATATGTCTTGTTAATGCAACTCTCGCTGCCTCTATTTGCCTAGATATTATTCTCTCTGGTTGAATTGCTTTCAAACCAAAAGAGCCATAATTCATTAGATTGCATCTA
Source organism: uncultured Pelagibacteraceae bacterium (assembly GCA_902527265.1). GTDB lineage: Bacteria > Pseudomonadota > Alphaproteobacteria > Pelagibacterales > Pelagibacteraceae > Pelagibacter. Next base: position 9,371 of record CABZNY010000008.1, read on the forward strand.
GAAGCATTACCATGAATTCTTCCTTTATGGGCTTTTCTAAATTTTGTTCTTGTTGGTTGTAGCATTTTTACGCTTTATTCCTTTCTTGACTAAATTCTTTTGTAAATATTTCACCTTTGTAGATCCATATTTTAATACCAATAATTCCATACGTCGTTAAAGCTTCAGCCTCAGAATAGTCAATGTCTGCTCTAAGTGTATGTGAAGGGATACTTCCCTCTCGCAACCATTCAGTTCTTGCAATTTCATTTCCACCTAATCTTCCACTAATAGATACTTTTATTCCTTTTGCTCCTAATCTAAGAGCTGATTGCATTGCTCTTTTCATTGCTCGTCTGTATGAAACTCTTTTAACTAATTGCTGAGCTATATTTTCCGCAACTAAATAACTATTTGTTTCAGGTTTTTTAACTTCTTTAATATTAAGAACAACTTCATTAGAAGTAATTTTTGATAAACTACTTTTAATTTTTTCAATATCGGATCCTTTTTTTCCAATTACAAATCCAGGTCTAGATGTATAGATTGTTACAAAACATTTTTTAGAGGTTCTCTCAATCATTACTTTTGATACTCCAGAGTTTACAACGTTTTTTTTTATGTACTCTCTTATTCTAAAGTCCTCGATCAGATTATTACCAAAATCCTTCTTTTTGGCATACCAGACAGAGTCCCATCCTCTATTGATTCCTAATCTTAGACCTACTGGATTAACTTTTTGTCCCATGCTTCTCCGTTTGTTTCTCTTTTTCAGTAAGAATTATTGTTAAATTTGAATATGGTTTCATAATTTCTGCAGCTCTCCCTTTTGCTCTTGCTCTAAATCTTTTCATAACAACTTGTTTTCCACAGTAAGCCTCCTTAACTACTAATTTATCTATATCATACTGATAATTATTTTCTGCATTTGCAATTGCTGAGGAAATTGTTTTTCTTACATCTTTTGATATTCTTTTATCTGAGAAAGTTAAATCCCTTATTGCTATATCGACTTTTTTTCCAACGATTGATTTTAAAATTGGATTAAGTTTCCTTGTGCTTGATCTCACATTCTTATTAATAGACTTGACTATTTTAGTATCAATTTTTTTTTTTATTTTTGACATTATTTTTTGCCTGCTCCACCTTCAACTTTAGCTTTTTTATCAGCTGGTGTATGACCAAAAAATTGTCTGGTTGGTGCAAACTCTCCAAACTTATGTCCCACCATATCTTCTGATATTGTTATTGGTATAAATTTTTTTCCATTATAGATTAAGAAACTTATTCCTACAAAATCTGGGATAATTGTAGATTTACGTGACCAAGTTTTAATTGGTTTTTTCACAGCTTCATTTTTCAATTTATTTACTTTTTTAATCAAGCTTTCCTCAACAAATGGTCCTTTCCAAACTGATCTAGTCATATTTTATGTTCTCTTTTTCTTTTTTCTTCTAATTATAAATTTATCTGTTCTTTTGTTGTCTCTAGTTTTTAATCCTTTTGCAGATTGACCAGTTGGTGAAACTGGATGTCTACCACCTGCAGATTTTCCTTCACCACCACCATGAGGGTGATCAACAGGATTTTTTACTACACCTCTTGTATGAGGTCTACGTCCCAACCATCTTGATCGACCAGCTTTTCCTATTTTTATATTTTTTTGATCAGGATTTGATAAAACACCAATAGTTGCGAGAGAATTAGAATTGATTTTTCTGACCTCACCAGAAGTCATTTTTATAATTGAATAATTTCCATCTATACCCGATATCGAAACAGATGTTCCTGCTGATCTTGCAATTTTTCCACCTCCTCCTGGATTAATTTCAACATTATGTATATCAACACCCACAGGTATATCCTTTAAGGGTAGGCAATTTCCAATTTTAATTTCTGAGCTTGATCCATTCTGGATCTTATCACCAATTTTAATATCTTTTGGTGCTAAATAATAAAATCTTTCTCCATCCTCAAATTTAACTAACATTATATGGCATGATCTATTAGGATCATATTCAATTCTCTCTACCTCTGCTATTGACGTTAATTTTTTTCTATAAAAATCAATCTGTCTATATTTATGCTTATGACCTCCACCATGATTTCTGGATGTTATTCTTCCATAATTATTTCTACCTTTAGAGGAGTTATTAGGTGCAGTTAAATTCTTGAAAGGTTTGCCTTTCCAAAGATCTTTTCTGCTGACTAGAATTGTTCCTCTTGTAGATTTTGTATATGGTTTAAATGTTTTTAATGCCATTTATTTAAATTCCTGTGGTTAGATCTATATTTTGACCTTTTTTCAATGTTATTATTGCTTTTTTGAATCCTTTAACTCTAACTTTTTTTCCTCTTGTAGTTTTAATTCTAGATTTTTTATTTATTATATTTATTTTAGTTACATTAACTTTAAATATTTTTTCAATATTATTTTTTAAATTTTTTTTATTTGCTTTTTTATTTACTTTAAATATGATTTTATTTTGCTCTGAAAGATTTGTTGATTTTTCAGTTACAAGTGGTGATAATATTTTATCGTATAAATGTAATTTTTCCATGATTAATATCTTTTTTCTAATTCCTTTATTGAAGTTTCAGTAAATATAATTTTTTTAAATTTAGCTAAATCATAAGCACTAAAGTGATTTACGTCTGTTATTTTTACATTGGGAATATTTCGTATTGATTTAATAATATTGTTTCTTGATTTTATATCAGCAATTATTATTGAATTTTTTGCTTCAAATTTAATTAATATGTTATTCATTTCTTTTGTTTTTTGTATTTCTTTTTGAATATCGTCTATGATAATTAAGTCGTTTAGTTTATTTTTTTTACTTATAAGGGATGCTATACTTAGTTTCTTTTCGCTTTTATTGAGTTTTCTTTTTTTATAACTTAGTTCACCTTTTGGACCATGTGCAACTCCACCTCCAACAAATATTGGTGCTTTTTTACTTGCATGTCTTGCATTTCCTGTCCCTTTTTGTGCATATATTTTTGATGTAGATCCAGTAATTTCATTTTTTTGCTTAGTTTTTGCTTTTCTGCCCTTATAGTTAGCATTTGTTTTATATAATACGATACTCATTAGTTTATTATTAATTTTGGATCCAATTAATTTATCTGAAACTTCAATTGAATCTTTTTTTCCTTCAAAATTAATTTTATTTACTTTCATCTATTATTTTTTCTTTTCTTTTGTTTTTTTTGATTTTTGTAATATTTCTATTTTTTCTTGAATAGTTAGTTTATTTATATTTTTTACAGCTTTTTTAAGTAAAACTTCGCAGTTTTTGGATCCAGGTATTGATCCTTTTAAATAAATAAGTTCGTTATCTACATCAGTTTTTATAATTTCTAGATTTTGCATGGTTCTAGTTTTATCACCCATATGGCCGGCCATTTTTTTCCCCTTAAAAACTTTTCCTGGATCTTGATTTTGCCCTGTTGATCCATGCGCTCTATGGGATATTGATACACCATGTGATGCTCTCAAACCTCCAAAGTTATGTCTTTTCATGGCACCAGCAAATCCTTTTCCAATAGTTTTTGATTTTACATCTAAAAATTTGATGTCTTTAAAAATTTCAATTCCAAATTCGTTACCCTCTTTGTACTGCGCAGTATCATTTACTCTAAATTCCTTTAAAGTTTTTTTTGCCTCTGTATTTTTTTTTGAAAAAAATCCTTTCATTGATTTAGATAATTTTGAATTTTTAATTTTACCAAATCCTACTTGTATCGCGTTATACCCTCTATGATCCTTATCAATTATTTGTATTACTCTTCCTTTTTCAACTTTTAGAACTGTTACTGGTACAGACTGTCCAGTTTTAAAAAACTCTCTTGTCATACCTATTTTTTTTCCAATTAATGCAATTTCACTCATTATATTTTTATTTCCACATCTACACCTGATGCTAAATCTAATTTCATTAAAGCCTCTACCGTAGCTGGTGTTGGTTCTATAATATCTATTAATCTTTTGTGAGTTCTTGTTTCAAACTGTTCTCTACTTTTTTTATCAATATGAGGAGATCTTAGTACAGTGTATCGCTCCTTTTTTGTTGGTAACGGTATTGGACCTTTAATGTTTGCGCCTGTTCTTTTAACTGTATTAACAATTTCCTCTGTTGACTGATCTAATACCTTATTATCGTAAGCTCTTAATTTTATTCTAATATTTTGTTTTTCCATATTTATCCTGTTTTTTTAGTCACTTCGTCTTGAACATTTTGTGGAACTTTGTCATAATGATCAAAGAACATTGAGTACTGAGCTCTGCCCTGTGACATAGATCTTAAATTGTTAATATATCCAAACATGTTAGCCAATGGTACCATGGCTGTTATTACTGTTGCATTTCCTCTTTGCTCCTGAGTGCTAATTTGACCTCTTCTACTATTCAAATCTCCAATTACATCACCCATATAGTCCTCAGGTGTAACTACTTCAACTCTCATAATAGGTTCTAGTAATTTAAGTGTAGCTTTAGTGCACGCTTCTTTAAAACATTGTCTTGATGCTAATTCAAATGCTAAAACACTTGAATCAACATCATGATGTAATCCATCAATTATTGTTACTTTATAATCTATTAATGGGAATCCAGCCAAAATTCCTCCATCTGCAACTGTTTCCACTCCTTTTTCTACACCTGGTATAAACTCTTTTGGAATTGCTCCTCCTTTAATTTTACTTTCGATCTCTCTACCCTTTCCAGGCTCAAGTGGTTCTACTGTCAACTTAACTCTTGCGAATTGTCCAGCACCTCCGCTTTGCTTTTTATGAGTATAGTCATTTTCTGCTGGAGATAATATTGTTTCTCTATATGCTACTTGAGGAGCTCCTACATTAGCTTCCACTTTAAATTCTCTTTTCATTCTATCAACAATTATATCTAAATGTAATTCTCCCATTCCCTTAATAATGGTTTGTCCTGACTCTTCATCAGAGGTAACGCGAAAAGATGGATCTTCTTTCGCTAATCTTCCTAAAGCTTCTCCCATTTTTTCTTGATCTGCTTTAGTTTTAGGTTCAACTGCAATCTCAATTACAGGATCTGGGAATTCCATAGGTTCTAATAATACGGGTGTTTCTTTATCTGCAAGTGTGTGTCCTGTAATAGTATTTTTTAAACCTGCTAATGCAACTATATCTCCAGCATTTGCCTCCTTAATATCTTCTCTTGAATTAGCATGCATCAATAACATACGTCCGACTCTTTCTTCTTTATCCTTAGATGTATTATAAATTCCAGTACCAGATTTAACAGTGCCTGAATAAATTCTAATAAATGTTAGACTGCCAACGAATGGGTCATTAGCAACCTTGAAAGCTAAAGCTGAAAATGGTGCATTATCATCAAATTTCATTTCAATTTCATCCTCAGAGCCAGGTTTTGTTCCTTTAATAGAACCAATATCTTTAGGACTTGGTAAATAGTTTACAACCGCATCTAATAATGGTTGAACTCCTTTATTTTTGAATGCTGATCCAGTTAAAACTGGGACAAAATCAAATCCTAAACAACCTTTTCTTATACATTTTTTTAGATCATCTTCAGAAATGTCTTTTCCACCCAAATAATCTTCCATAAGTTTTTCATCTTGCTCTACCGCGGTTTCAACTAATTCTTGGCGATACTTTAAAGAAATTTCTTTTAATTCTTCTGGTATGTCAGTTAGTTCCCAAGCTGCACCTAAATCTTCATTTTTCCAAACTATAGCTTTCATCTGCACAAGATCTACAACACCTTTTAAGCTTGCTTCGACACCAATAGGAATTTGCATTACAAGAGGTTTTGCTCCTAAACGGTCTTTAATCATACTGACACATCTAAAAAAATCTGCACCAGTTCTATCTAATTTATTTACAAAGCAGATTCTAGGTACCTTATATTTATCAGCTTGTCTCCAAACTGTCTCTGACTGCGGTTCAACGCCAGCAACTCCATCAAACACAGCCACAGCACCATCTAGTACTTTTAAAGATCTCTCAACTTCGATTGTAAAATCAACATGTCCAGGTGTATCGATAATATTAATTCTATGATCATTCCAAAAACAAGTTGTTGCTGCAGAAGTTATAGTTATACCTCTCTCTTGTTCCTGTTCCATCCAGTCCATAGTTGCTGCACCGTCATGAACTTCTCCAATTTTATGGCTCTTACCAGTGTAATAAAGTATTCTCTCTGTAGTAGTAGTTTTTCCAGCATCAATGTGTGCCATGATACCAATATTTCTATATTTATCTAATGTATGAGTTCTAGACATAATAAATTACCACCTAAAATGAGCAAAAGCTTTATTTGATTCAGCCATTTTATGAGTATCCTCTTTTTTTTTTATAGCTGAACCACGATTTTGATACGCATCATATATTTCATTAAATATTTTATCTGACATTTTTTTATCTTTACGCTTTCTTGATGCATCAACTAACCATCTCAATGCAAGAGCTTGAGATCTTTTTGATTTTACTTCCACTGGAACTTGATAAGTTGCACCACCTACTCTTCTTGATCGAACTTCGACTGTGGGTCTTATATTATTAATTGCATCATTAAAAACGTTTAAAGGTTCATCTTTTGATTTACTTTTGATTTTTTCAATAGCATCATAAATTATTTTTTCAGCAATAGTTTTTTTACCATCGTACATTATTGAATTTATTAATTTTGGTATTATTGTTGATTTATATTTTGGATCTATTACAGCTAATTTCTTTGGAGCTTTTCTTTTTCTTGACATTTGTTATTTACCTTTTTTCGTTCCGTATAAAGAACGTCTTTGTTTTCTATTGGCAACTCCTTGTGTATCTAGATTGCCCCTAAGGATATGATAACGTACCCCTGGTAAATCTTTAACTCTTCCTCCTCTTATTAAAACTACAGAGTGTTCCTGTAAGTTATGACCTTCACCTGGTATATAGGCAGTTACTTCAAAACCGTTTGACAGTCTAACTCTAGCAACTTTTCTTAAAGCTGAATTTGGTTTTTTCGGTGTAGTCGTATAAACTTTTACACATACGCCTCTTTTTAAAGGTTGCTTTTGCAACGCTGGGACCTTATTTCTAGTGACTTGTTTATCTCTACTTTTTCTAACTAACTGGTTAATCGTTGGCATAAAAATTTTGTTTAAATTATATTTTTGATGAAAATAACTGACATGTTATTTGTGGCAGCGTTTAGTGAACTAGTCACTACATTCCAACCAAAAACATGGCCAAAATACATTAGAAATTGTATTTGTCAAACTAAATAAAGGAAAAAAAGGGTTTATTTTATTGGTTTATTTGAGCTTCAGATGAATCTGAACTTTCTTGCTCAGATAAAAATTTCTGGTCATCATCAATTGCTTTTTTATTCCAAGTATTTTTAATTGATCCTGTCCCTGCTGGAACTAGTCTACCAACAATTACATTTTCTTTTAGACCTGTTAGTTTGTCAACTTTGCCCTTGATTGCAGCATCTGTTAAAACTCTTGTTGTTTCTTGGAATGATGCTGCTGAAATAAATGACTCTGTTTGTAATGATGCTTTAGTTATACCCATTAACACTCTTTCACCTACTGCAGGTTTTTTGCCTTCTGCAACCAATTCTTCATTCATTGTTTCAAATTTAATTCTATCTACTACTTCACCTGGTAATAATTTACTATCACCCGTTTCTTTTACCTCTATTTTTTTCAACATTTGTCTTAAAATAGTTTCAATATGTTTATCATTAATTATAACTCCCTGAAGTCTATAAACATCTTGAACTTGATTTACAAAGTATTCAGTTAATTCCTCTATTCCTAAAATTCTTAAAATATCATGTGGTAAAGGTTGTCCATCAAGTAAATATTCACCTTTTTTAATTTTTTCACCTTGGTTAAAATTAATATGCTTTCCTTTTGGAATTAAATAACTTGAAGTGTCTCCATCTTCTGACTCTATTGTTACCCTCTGTTTTCCTCTAACTTCTTTTCCAAAAATAACGCTTCCATCATTTTCTGCAATAATTGCGCTATCTTTGGCTTTTCTTGCTTCAAATAATTCTGCTACTCTAGGTAATCCTCCAGTAATATCTTTTGTTTTTGTAGTTTCCTTAGGCAGTCTTGCTATTACGTCACCTGCAGAAATTTTCGCTCCATCTTTTACAGATAAAATAGAATCTGGTACAAGATAATATCTTGCTTCGTTATCGTCTGCTTTCTTGATTACATTTCCTTTTGAATCTCTTAGAGTTATTCTAGGCTTAAGATCAGTATTTTTAGATTGTGTTTTCCAATCAACAACTGCTTTTGTAGAAATACCTGTTGCATCATCAACAGTTTCGGCAATTGAAACACCATCTATTAAATCAACATAGTTAGCAATACCATCTTTTTCTGCAATTACTGGTGTAGTGTATGGATCCCACTCACAAATCTTTGCACCTTTTTTTACTTTTTGGTCATTTTCAAAATATAATTTAGACCCATATGGCACTTTGTAAGATGCAACTTGTAATCCATTATCATCTTGAATTGATATCTCTGTATTTCTTCCCATAACAATTTGATTGTTTTTTGAGTCTTTAATTAAATTTGTATTTACAATTTTAAGAGTTCCCTCAGAATTAGATACTATTTGTGACTCTTGCTTCACAGAAGCTGTACCACCTACGTGGAAAGTTCTCATAGTTAGCTGTGTCCCTGGCTCACCAATAGACTGAGCTGATATCATTCCAATAGCTTCACCTACGTGAACCATTTTTCCTCTTGATAAGTCTCTTCCATAACACATTGCACAAACACCATCTTTAGAGCTACATGTCATTACGGAGTATACTTTTAATACTTTAACTCCTGCTGCATCAATTTTTTCACAAGCAGCTTCGTCTATCATTTCCTCTTTTTTAATTATTACATCTCCCGTTAAAGGATTTTTGACATCTAGGGCAGTAACCCTTCCTAGTGCACGTTCTGAAAGGCTTACCATGATATTTCCACCTTCTAGAACTTCCGAAAGTTCAATTGATCCTGGGCTCTCACATTTGTATTTTGTTACTGTTAAATCCTGAGCAACATCACAAAGTCTTCTTGTTAGATAGCCTGAGCTCGCAGTTTTCAGTGCTGTATCTGCCAAACCCTTTCTAGCACCATGTGTTGAATTAAAATATTCTAATGCCGTTAGACCTTCTTTAAAATTTGATGTAATTGGAGTTTCAATAATTTCACCCGACGGTTTAGCAATTAAACCTCTCATTCCAGCTAATTGTTTCATTTGAGCCGCTGAACCTCTGGCACCACTATCGGCCATCATAAATACAGAATTGATTTTTAATCCATCCTCTGTAACTTCTGTTGCTGAAATTCTCTTCATCATTTCAGATGCAACTCTATCCGTACATTTAGACCAAGCATCAATAACTTTATTATACTTTTCACCTCTTGTTATAAGTCCTTCAGCATACTGGCCTTCATAGTCAGCAATAAGTTTTTTTGTTTCATCAATTAATTGTTCTTTATTATCTGGTATTAAAAGATCGTCTTTTCCAAATGAAATTCCAGCTTTAAATGCATGTTTAAATCCAATATCTTTCAATTTATCACAAAAAATTACTGTGCTTTTTTGGCCTGAAAACCTAAATACATGGTCAATTACTTCAGAAACTATTTTTTTTGGTAGCAATCTATCTATTAAAGAAAATTTATTATTTACATTTTTTGGTATTATACTCGATAATAAAAATCTTCCAGCTGTGCTTATATGCTTTTCAAATTTAGCATTTCCTTTTTCATCAACAGTTTCAAATCTAGAAACAATTCTTGAATGCACTTTAATTTGTCCTGTTTCTAATGCATGTTCTATTTCTGATGTGTTTATAAAATATCCTTCAATTCTATCAGTTTGAACTGGCGGTTGAGATAAATAATATATCCCTAATATCATATCCTGACTTGGTACAATTATTGGTTTACCATTAGAAGGACTCAAGATGTTGTTTGTTGACATCATCAATACTCTAGCCTCTAATTGTGCCTCTAAACTTAATGGCACGTGTACTGCCATTTGATCTCCATCAAAATCTGCATTAAATGCAGCACATGTTAATGGATGAAGCTCTATGGCATTACCTTCTATTAGTTTTGGTTCGAAAGCCTGAACACCTAGTCTGTGAAGTGTTGGTGCTCTATTTAATATTACTGGGTGTTCTCTCACTATAAGTTCTAGTGCATCCCAAACTTCGGTTCTTTCCTTTTCAACTAATTTTTTTGCTTGTTTTATAGTAGATGCTAATCCTAATTTATTTAATCTGGCATATAAGAACGGTTTAAATAACTCTAAAGCCATTTTTTTTGGTAATCCACATTCGTGTAATTTTAGATCTGGACCCACAACTATTACAGATCTTCCTGAATAATCTACTCTTTTTCCTAATAAATTTTGTCTAAACCTTCCTTGCTTTCCTTTTAGCATTTCCGCAAGTGATTTAAGGGGTCTCTTACTAGTTCCTGTTATAACTCTTCCTCTTCTACCATTATCAAACAGTGCATCTACAGATTCCTGCAGCATTCTTTTCTCATTTCTGACAATTATATCAGGGGCTTTTAAATCAATAAGTCTTTTTAATCTATTATTTCTATTTATTACTCTTCTATATAAATCATTTAAATCAGATGTAGCGAATCTGCCTCCATCTAATGGTACTAAAGGTCTTAATTCAGGTGGTATAACTGGTACAGTAGTTAATATCATCCACTCTGGTTTATTTCCAGTTTCAATGAAAGACTCGATTAGTTTTAGTCTTTTTATTGATCTTTCTTCTGATACTTTGGATTTAGTTTCTTTAATACTTTTTATAAGAGTTTCTCTCTCTTCTTCTAAGTTTATGGATTTTAAAATTTCTAAAATTGCCTCTGCCCCTATTCCTGCAGTAAATGCTTCTTCGCCATAATCATCTTGATATTTTATTAATTCTTCCTCTCCCAATAATTGATTCTTTTTTAAACCAGTTAAGCCAGGTTCAATAACTATAAAATTTTCAAAATATAAAACCCTTTCAACCTCCTTTAGTTTCATATCAATTGCTAATGATATTCTACTAGGCAAAGATTTTAAAAACCAGATATGGGCAACAGGTGTTGCAAGATTAATGTGACCCATTCTTTCTCTACGAACATTCGATTTTGTTACCTCTACACCACATTTCTCACAAATTATTCCTCTAAATTTCATCCTCTTGTATTTACCGCATAGACATTCATAGTCCTTTATAGGACCAAATATTCTAGCACAAAACAGACCATCTTTTTCAGGTCTAAAAGTTCTATAATTTATTGTTTCAGGTTTCTTAATTTCACCAAATGTCCATGACTTTATTTTTTCAGGACTTGCTAATGTAATCTTTATACTGTTAAAATTTTGTGCTTCAGAAATTTCTGAGGATTTAAATAAATCTGATAATTCTTTACTCATATATTTTAGTTAAGCTCCACATTTAAAGCTAGTGATTTAATTTCTTTTACTAATACGTTGAACGACTCTGGTATTCCCGACTCAAAATTCTCTTCACCTTTAACAATCGTTTCATAAACTTTTACTCTACCTGCAACATCATCAGATTTGACCGTTAAAATTTCTTGAAGTGTATAAGAAGCACCATAAGCTTCTAAAGCCCAAACTTCCATTTCTCCAAATCTTTGACCACCTAATTGAGCTTTTCCTCCAAGTGGTTGTTGTGTAACTAAACTATATGGACCTGTAGATCTTGCATGTATTTTATCCTCTACAAGATGGTGTAATTTAAGCATATAAATTATTCCTACTGTAACAGGTCTATCAAATTTTTCTCCTGTTCTACCATCCCACAATGTGGTTTGCCCCGAATTTGGTAATTTTGCTAAATCTAGCATTTTTGTAACGTCTTGTTCTTTTGCACCATCAAATACTGGAGTTGAAATTGGAACACCGCTTTGAATGTTTTGACACAAATCTTTAAATTCAGTATTTGTTAATTTGTCAATATTATCAGCATATATATCATCTCCATAAATTGATTGTAAAAACTTAGTAATTTTCTCATCTTTTTCTATTTTTTTTTGATTTTGATTAATTATATCTGTTAACTGTTCACCTAATTCCTTGCAAGACCACCCAAGATGGGTTTCCAAAATTTGACCTACATTCATCCTACTTGGTACACCTAAAGGGTTTAAAACTATATCAACAGGTTTTCCATTTTCTCTGTATGGCATATCTTCCACTGGAACAATTTTACTTACTACACCCTTGTTACCATGTCTTCCTGACATTTTATCTCCAGGCCTTAATCTTCTTTTAATAGCAACAAATACTTTAACCATTTTCATTACGCTTGGCAAAAGGTCGTCACCTTGTCTGATTTTGAGAACTTTGTCCTCAAATCTTTCTTTGATATCTTCTCTAGCTCTCTCAAATTGAGATCTTAGCTGAAGCAATGCTTCTGTTTTTTTTGTATCTTGAACAGTGATTTTAAAAAGATCAGAAACTGATAAATCAAAAATTGTTTCCTCTGTTAAATTTGAACCTATTTCATAATTTTTAATTTTTTTTATGAGTTTTGTATTATTTAATATTGATGATGCTCTTTGTTTAATACTTCTTTCTAAGATTTCCTCTTCTACATTTTTATCTTGTTGAACGCTCTCAATTTCTGCTCTTTCGATTGTTATTGATCTTTCATCTTTTTCAATTCCATGTCTGTTAAATACTCTTACATCTACAACAATACCACCACTTCCACTTGGCATTTTAAGAGACGTATCAGTTACATCGATAGCTTTTTCTCCAAAAATAGATCTTAGCAATTTTTCCTCTGGTCCAGAAGCTGAATCTCCTTTTGGAGTAACTTTACCTACTAAAATATCTCCTGGCTTTACTTCAGCACCTATATAAACAATTCCAGACTCATCTAAATTTTTTAGCGCTTCTTCATTTATATTTGGTATGTCTCTTGTTATATCCTCCTCACCTAATTTTGTATCACGTGCCATCACCTCGTATTCCTCTATATGAATTGAGGTAAATACATCATCTGTTACGCATCTTTCTGATATAAGTATTGAGTCCTCAAAATTATATCCCTGCCAAGGCATAAAGGCTACAGTTACATTTTTTCCTAAAGCTAGTTCTCCAGTTTTAGTCGATGGTCCATCAGCTATAATATCACCTGATTTTACACTATCTCCAACTCTTACAAGAGGTTTTTGGTTTATGCATGTGTTCTGATTTGATCTCTTAAATTTTTGCAAATTATAAATATCAACTCCAGACTCTGAATAATCTTTTTCATTTGAAGCTTTAATTACAATTCTTTTACCATCAATTTTATCGACTATTCCATCTCTTTTAGCAACAATAGTTACTCCTGAATCTAATGCTACATCGCTTTCTATGCCTGTTCCAACTAAAGGTGCCTCTGGTTTAAGAAGTGGCACTGCTTGTCTCATCATATTTGAACCCATTAAAGCCCTATTAGCATCATCATTCTCTAAAAATGGTATTAATGATGCCGCAACAGATACAAGTTGTTTTGGTGATACATCTATATAATCTATATTTTCAGGTTTCGACAGAATAAAGTCTAAGTTTGCACGACTTGAAATTAATTCTTCAATAAATTTTCCATTTTTATCTAAAACTGAATTAGCTTGGGCGATAGTAAATTTTGTTTCTTCCATCGCCGATAAATATTCAATTTTGTCCTGAACAACACCATTTTCAACTTTTTTATAAGGGCTTTCAATAAAACCATACTTGTTAATTTTTGAGTAAGTAGATAAACTATTTATTAGTCCAATATTAGGACCCTCGGGGGTCTCTATTGGACATATTCTGCCATAATGTGTAGGATGAACATCTCTAACTTCAAATCCCGCTCTCTCTCTTGTTAGTCCGCCTGGACCTAATGCTGATACTCTTCTTTTATGAGTTATTTCAGATAGTGGATTAGTTTGATCCATAAATTGAGAAAGTTGCGAGGTTGCAAAGAAATCTTTTAATGAAATTGTTAAGGGTTTTGCATTGATAAGATCTTGCGGCATTGCAGACTCAACATCTAAAGTTGTCATCTTTTCTTTTATGGCTCTTTCCATTCTATAAACGCCAATTCTTGCCTGATTTTCAACTAACTCTCCAACTGATCTAACTCTTCTATTTCCAAGATGGTCAATATCATCAACTTCGTCCTTTCCATCACGTAGATCTAGCATTTTTTTAATTATTGCTAAAATATCATCATTTCTTAAGATTGTAATTTTATCTGAACAACTTAATTCAAGTCTCGAGTTCATTTTTACTCTACCAACATCGGATAGATCATACCTATCAGAACTAAAAAATAAGTTATTAAAGATTTGCGTTGCTATTTCAATAGTTGGTGGTTCTCCTGGTCTTAAAATTTTATAAATTTCTGTTATCGCATCATTTTTATTTTCATTTTTATCATTTAGGATTGTCTGGAGAAGATAAGGTCCTTTTGAAATAGAATTTGTTTTTGAAAAATTGATTGTCTTTAAATCGGAATCTAATATTTTATTAATAATTGTTTCATTAATTTCGGTTCCAATTTTAAAAGTATCCTCACCAATTACTAGATCATTGTGCAAGAACTTGCCATACAAAAACTCGTTTGAAACCAATATTTCTTTTAGACCTTCGTTTTCTAATTTTTTTGCTTTCAAAAAGTTAATTTGATCTCCAATTTTAATTAAAGTTTTATTAGTTTTAGCATCTATTATTTCTTCAGAAAAATTTTTAGATTTATAATTCTCAGGATCAAACTTTGTTTTCCATTTTTTTGTATTTTGATCGAATGTATAAGTTTCTTTTTCATAAAATTCGTTTACAATATCCGATTTTGAATACCCTAAAGCTTGCAATAAAGTCGAAACAAATATTTTCTTTTTTCTATCGATCCTGAAGTATAAATAATCTTTTACATCAAATTCAAAGTCTAACCATGAACCTCTATTTGGTATTACTCTACAATTAAATAAAAGTTTACCACTTGCATGTGATTTTCCTTTATCATGATCAAAAAATACTCCAGGGCTCCTGTGCATTTGATTAACAACGACTCTTTGAACACCGTTTGTTATAAAAGTTCCACTATTAGTCATCATAGGAACTTCACCCATATATACTTCCTGTTCTTTTGCCGAAAGAATATCTTTTGTATTATTTTCTTGGTCTATTTCATATACAACTAATCTAAGAACACATTTTAAGGCTGCAGAATAAGTTAAACCTCTTGTAATACATTCATCAACATCAAATTTTGGTTTTTCTAATCTATAAGAAATGTACTCTAAGGTAGCTTTATCATTTAGATCCTCAATAGGAAAAATACTTTTAAAAACTCTATGAAAACCTTTTACTAAGTTCTGATCCACATCACCTTTAAATTCTGTTAATTCCTTATAAGAATTTTTTTGAACTTCTATTAAATTTGGTATTGAAAGACTTTCTTTTAGTTTTCCAAAAGATTTTCTAATATTTTTTTTCTCAGTAAAAGATAGTTGCATATCTATTGTATTACTGAATTAATTCAGTAATTAAATTCTTTCTAATTAATATTTACTTAAGTTCTACTTTTGCGCCTGCAGCTTCTAATTTAGCTTTTATTTCTTCAGCCTCTTTTTTATTTACACCAGATTTTACTTCTTTAGGTGCACCTTCAACTAAATCCTTTGCCTCTTTTAAACCTAGTTCAGTAACTGCTCTTACTTCTTTAATGACATTAATTTTCTTTTCACCAGCAGATGTAAGCATAATTGTGAAATCATCTTTTTCCTCAGTAGCTACTTCACCTGCTGCTGCTGCTGCTGGTGCAGCGGCGACTGCTGCTGCAGCTGTTACACCCCATTTTTCTTCTAATTGTTTTGAAAGCTCAGCTGCTTCTACAACAGTTAAGCTAGATAAATCTTCTATAATTTTATTTAAGTCAGCCATAATAATAATTTTGTCCCAAGTTATTTTTTTGATTTTTCGAGCGCTAAAATAGCGATTTTTGACGCTGGTGCAAGCAAAATACTTGCAATTTTTTGAGCTGGAGACCTTAAAATACCTACTATTTTGGCTCTTGCCTCTTCTAATGAAGGTAATGTCGCAACATTTTTTACTCCAGCAACATCTAAAATGTCAGTTCCCATGATTCCACCTAAGATTTTTAAATTTTCATTTTCTTTTGAAAATTTTGTTAAAATTTTAGCTGAAGTTATTGCATCTTTTGATAGTGCAACTGCCGTGGGTCCTGAAAACAATTCAGATAATTCTTTACACTTTGTTTTCTCTAGAGCCAATTTAGTAATTCTATTATTAGTAATTTTAAATTTTATACCATGCTCTCTCATTTTTTTCCTAAGATCATCTAATTGTGTAACAGTTAAACCTTGATAATGAGTAACAATAACAGCTTCAGTGGTATCAAATTTTGAAGCCATATCTTCAATATACAGTTTTTTTTGGTCTTTGTTCATCATAATATTATATGCTCTTTTCTAATTTAATCTTATATGAAACACCCATACTAGAAGTAATATAAACTTGATTTACCAAATCACCTTTAGTGGTTAAGTTAGATTTTTCTTTTTCTAAAGCATCTATAACAGCATTAAAATTTTTAATTAGCTTTTCATCATCAAAAGATTTTTTTCCAATACTTAATCCAATATTACCATCCTTATCATTTCTTATTTCGACTTGACCTGCTTTTGCATCAACTACTGCTTTTTTTATATTGTTGGTTACTGTACCTAATTTTGGATTCGGCATTAATCCTTTAGGACCTAAAACTTTACCCAACTTTGATAATTTAATCATCATTGATGGAGTGCAGATAAGTTTTTCAAAATTTAATTCACCATTTTTAATTTTTTCTACTAAATCATCAGATCCTACTATATCTGCATTTGCTTCTTTAGCCTCGTTAATTTTATTTTCCTCACAAACAACTGCAACTTTAATAAATTTTCCTATTCCTCCAGGTAAATTAACTACAGTTCTTAGATTTATTTCGCTCTTTTTTTGTTTGTTGTTAATTCTAAAATTTAAATCTATAGACTCATCAAATTTAGTGGTGCAATTTGTCTTTATAGAACTCAATAAATTTTCTACTTTTTCTGATGGCAATTCTTTAGTATTTTCTGGTAAATTTTTAAATCTCTTGGATTTCATTATTCTTTTACCTCTATACCCATCGATCTCGCTGACCCTGCTATAATTTTAGCAGCTTCATCTAAGTCATGTGCATTTAAATCTTCCATTTTTTTTTCTGCAATATCTTTAAGTTGTTGCTGAGATATAGATCCAATAATATTTCTTCCTGGCTCTTTTGATCCACTTTTAAGTTTCATTGCTTCTTTAATGAAATGTGACGCAGGAGGTGATTTTATTACAAAATCAAATTTTTTATCCTTATATACTGTAATAATTACAGGTACAGGTTTGCCTGCAAATGATTTTGTTTTATCATTAAAGGCTTTACAAAATTCCATTATATTTATACCTCTTTGGCCAAGAGCAGGTCCTACTGGTGGTGCAGGATTAGCCTGACCTCCTTTAATTTGTAATTTTACATATCCACTTATCTCTTTTTTTGCCATTAACTTGCCTTTTCAACTTGGTTATATTCTAAATCGACTGGAGTTGGTCGTCCAAAAATTGATACAGAAACTTTAAGTCTTAATTTATCTTCATCTATATCCTCAACTAAACCACTAAAAGATGCAAATGGGCCGTCGATTACTTGTACCTTTTCACCTATATTATATTCCACACCTGATTTAGGTACGGCAACTCCATCTTTTATTTGACCTAGAATTTTTTCAATTTCTTTATCAGAGACTGGTATAGGTGTTCCTTTTGATCCTAGAAACCCACTAACCTTTTTTAAATTTTTAATCATATGGTAGATATTGTTGTCCATTTCACTTTTAATTAGCACATATCCTGGAAAATATTTTTTTTTTCTTTGAACCCTTTTCCCTCTCTTTACTTCAGTTATATCATGAGTTGGAACAATTATTTCCTCAATTTTTTCCTGTATTTTTGCTTTTTCAGCTTCTTCTTTGATTAATTGTGCAACTTTGTTTTCAAAACTTGAGTGTGATTGTACAATATACCAATTTTTCATTATATGCTCACTTTAAGAATTATATCTAAAAAAAACTTCAAAATTTGATCCAATAATAAAAAAAATAATGATGCTAACACGGCCATTGCAAAAACCATTAATGCTCCCTGAACAGTTTCTTTAGCAGTTGGCCATGTAACTTTAAAGGCTTCTTGTTTAACATCTTGAATAAATTTTAAAGGGTTTTTCATAAATATTTTAAATGTTTGGCAGGAGCGAAGGGAATCGAACCCCCAACCTCCGGTTTTGGAGACCGGCGCTCTACCAATTGAGCTACACTCCTATTGAGTTTACTCTAATATTTTTGTTACTACTCCAGCTCCTACTGTTCTACCACCTTCTCTAATTGCAAAATTAAGTTTTTCATCCATAGCAATTGGTGTAATTAATTTAACTGTAAACTTTGCATCATCGCCTGGCATTACCATTTCTGTACCCGAAGGTAATTCAACTTCACCTGTTACATCGGTAGTTCTAAAGTAAAATTGAGGTCTATATTTGGTAAAAAAAGGTGTATGTCTTCCACCTTCTTCTTTTTTTAATACATAAGCCTGAGCTTCAAATTTAGTATGAGGTTTAATAGATCCTGGTTTACATAAAACTTGTCCTCTTTCAACATCAGTCCTCTCAACACCTCTTAATAGTGCTCCAATATTATCACCTGCTTCGCCTGAATCTAAAAGTTTTCTAAACATTTCTACTCCAGTACAAACTGATTTTTTGGTCTCTCTGATACCAACTATTTCAATTTCTTCTCCAGTTTTTATTACACCAGACTCTACTCTTCCAGTTACAACTGTTCCTCTTCCTGAAATTGAAAAAACATCTTCAACTGGCATAAGGAAATCTTTATCTTTAGGTCTGTCCGGTTGTGGAATAAATTCGTCAACAGCTTTCATCAAATCCATAATAGAATTTTTTCCAATTTCATCATCTCTACCCTCAACTGCAGCTAGAGCTGAACCTTTAACGATTGGAGTTTTGTCACCTGGAAATTTATAAGATGTTAATAAATCTTTAATTTCTTCTTCAACCAAGTCTATCATTTCTTTATCATCAACTTGATCAACTTTATTTAAGTAAACAACAATAGCAGGAACTCCAACTTGACGAGCGAGTAGAATATGTTCTCTTGTTTGTGGCATCGGACCATCTGCTGCATTCACAACCAAAATTGCACCATCCATTTGTGCGGCTCCAGTTATCATATTTTTAACATAGTCTGCGTGACCTGGGCAATCTACATGAGCGTAATGTCTGTTAGCCGTTTCATATTCAACGTGAGCAGTTGAGATAGTTATTCCTCTTTCTTTTTCCTCTGGAGCTTTATCAATCTGATCATAAGCAACAAAGTTTGCTCCACCTCCTTCTGCCAATACTTTTGTTATAGCTGCTGTTAGAGTTGTTTTACCATGATCAACATGTCCGATTGTTCCAATGTTACAATGCGGTTTATTTCTTACAAATTTTTCCTTCGACATTACTTTTTTTCCTCACTTTATATTTAATATTTTAATTTTTGGAGCGGGTGATGAGAATCGAACTCACGCAACCAGCTTGGAAGGCTAGTGTTCTACCACTGAACTACACCCGCGTACCCAAGTGTACACTCCAAAGTTAAATAAAGTTTTATTAAATGGTGGAGGGGGAAGGATTCGAACCTTCGAAGACCGAAGTCAACGGGTTTACAGCCCGCCCCATTTGACCGCTTTGGTACCCCTCCCTAATAGCAGGGGAAGCGTCCCCTTGTTCAATAAAGCTTTAAACAACAAGCGTTTTATATATTTTTATTGTACAAATGCAATACGTGAATTTCAGGAAAAATAGTATAAAAACCTATAAAATTCATAAATTATGACACAAAAATCATCCTTTTTCATAGCAGGTCGCCATGCAGTAGTAGAGGCTTTAAAAAACCAAAAAAGAAGAGTTTTAAAAATTTTCTTAACTGAAGATAGTAAAAAAAATATTCATAAACAAAACCCAAATAGAAACTTACTAAAAGACATAAAAGTTTTTTTTAAAACAAAAAAAGAACTTGATAAATATTGTAGGAGTGAAGGTATTCTTCATCAAGGTTATGTTGCTGAAATCGAACATTTAGAAATCCCCAAATTAAAAGAATTTATTAAAGAAAAAAATGATTTAACATTTGTATGCTTGGATGAAGTTACAGATCCAAGAAATATTGGTTCATTAATAAGAAGTGCAGCATCATTTAATATTGATGGCCTCATAGTCAAAGATCGTCATTACCCTAGCGAAAGTAAATTATTATATAAATCTGCAAGTGGCTGTGTAGAACACTTAAATATTTTTCAAGTATCAAATATCAACACTACTTTAAAATTTTTAAGGGAAAAAAATTTTTGGGTTTATGGCTTCACGGCAAATAGTGATAAAAATTTTACTGAAGTAAAATGGAGAGGAAATAATATTCTTCTTTTTGGTTCAGAAGGACATGGTTTAAACAAACACACTGAAAAATACACAGACTTTTCCGTAAAGATTGACATAAATAAAAATATTGAGAGTTTAAATATATCTAATAGTGCTGCAATTGTTTTTCACTATATAAATCAACAAAAATAATTTCTTGATAATAAAATAAATGATATTAAAAAACTCTTTATGCCCTTGTAGCTCAGCTGGTAGAGCAATTGATTTGTAATCAATAGGTCCGCGGTTCGAGTCCGTGCGGGGGCACCACTTCTACTTTAAAGATTTAGATGTAATTTTTTTTTTTGGATCAAAAAAAGGTTTTTCAATAACTTCACATTTAAAATTCTTTTCCTGAATTGAAACTTCAATTTCTAAACCGATTTTAGAATATTCAATGTCAACCATAGCTAAAGCAATATTCTTTTTTAAGCGTGGAGAATAAACAGCTGATGTAATTTTTCCTATAGTATTATTATCAACAATTAAGGGCCAAAATGTAGTGTTGGGTCCACTTAACTTTTCACATTTAATTTCTAAACCAACTTGTAATCTTTTAACTCCTTCTGCTTTAATTGTTTTAAGTGCATCTTTGCCTATAAAATTAATATCTCCATCTAAGTTAATTAAACGATCTAAACCTAATTCAAATGGATTTGTATTTATATCAGCATCAGCATGGTAAGAGAGCATCCCACCTTCTATTCTTCTTATAGAAGAAGTATGACCTGGTTTAAGTCCAAATTCCTTTCCTGCTAACATAATTTTTTCATATAGTTCATTTCCTTTTGAACCATCTCTTAAAAACAATTCATAACCAAATTCACTTGACCAGCCGGTTCTTGAAACAATTAATGGTATTCCGTCTAAATCTAATTCTCTAAACCAATAATATTTTAAATCTTTTATGCCTTTTCCAAATAATTTAATCATTATTTCAGCAGACTTTGGTCCTTGTAATTGTAATGGCGAAACATCTGGCTCAGTTATTTTCACATCTAATCCAGAGTTAATTGCAACTCCTTGAGCCCATAATAAAATATCACTATCGCCCAAAGATAACCAAAAATGATTTTCTCCCAAGCGTAAAAGAACTGGGTCATTTAGCACTCCACCTTCTGCGTTTGTAATTAAAACATATTTGCATTGTCCAACAGATAATTTTGATAAATCTCTTGGGGTTAATAATTGAATAAATTTAAAAGCATCTGGTCCAGTTATTTCAACTTGTCTTTCAACAGCAACGTCACATAAAATTGCTGTTTCAATCAAATTCCAAAAGTTTTGCTCAGGATCACCGAAATCACGAGGTATATACATATGGTTATAAACAGAAAAACCTGTTGCGCCCCACCTGACTGTTGCATCAAAATATGGAGATTTTCTTATTTGAGTTCCAAACCCAAAGTTTTTGTTACTCATTAATTTGTTTCTTTTCTGATTTGCTCTATTTTAATTTTTTTTTGAAGACTTCTGTTTGAATCATATAAAAGATTAAATTTAACTTTTTTATTAATCTTAATAGATATTATCTTTGCATTTCTAACTTCGTAATTGTCAGCAACCGCACTTATTGGTCTTTTATTGATATTTAGATTTTTGATTGTTATTTTTGATTTATCGCTCACAATTCTTCCCTTCCATCTTCTAGGTCTGAAAGCGCTAATGGGCCTAATAGAAAGTTTTTTAGAGTCTAAGTTTAATATTGGTCCATAAACTGACATATTATATGCAGTGCTTCCTGCAGGTGTTGAAATTAATACACCATCAGAAACTAATTTTTTAATAATTTTTTGCGAACCGTTAGAAATTTCAAGTGATGCAGTTTGTCTACTTTGTCTTAAAATAGATACTTCATTGATAGCAATAGACTTTTTAGTTTTATTAAACTTATTCTTTACACTCATTTCTAAAGGCGAAATCGAAACTTGTTTTGCTTTAGATAAATTTCTAATGGTATTTTTTGACGAAAACTTATTCATTAAAAAACCATAACTACCAGCATTAATTCCATAAAAGGGTTTTTTGTATTTATTATACTTTTTCAATGACGAGAGCATAAAACCATCACCCCCAACAACAATTATTAGATTGCATTTACCTAATGATATATTTTTGATTTTATGATCTAGAAAATTTTTAATTTTTTTTGATGTTTTTGTATGATCAAAAAGTATGTGTGGCTTTAACATTTAGTGGTGCCCTCGGCCAGACTCGAACTGGCACTCCATAAATGGCAAGGATTTTAAGTCCTTTGTGTCTACCAATTTCACCACGAGGGCATTAGTTATTTTCATGAGTGTTTATGCCAATATTTATAATTGAACAAGAGTAATAAGTAAAATTTTTTTATTTTATCTCCCTGGCTTCTAGTTAGCTTCTAGTTATCCTATAAAATCCTATTTAATAAATTTCCTCACACTCATAAAGGTTATCTGTATCAATTACCGAACCATATTTTTTAATACTTTTTGCATCATATTTTGCTTTAGTAGTTTCTAGGTAAAGCTTATTTATTTTTTCAAAGTCATTTTGTAATTGTATAAGAATTCCCTCACTATATGAGCTATGTTTAAATTGAGTGTCGTATACTTTGAATTGAGCTTTAGCTACTTTTTCTAATTTTTTTGTAGTTTGTAAAGCTGTATCTGCAAGAAAGTATTTTTTTAAGTCGTTATCATAATAAAAAACTCTATGAGACCAAATTGACATTACTCTATTATCAATCACAAAGAATCTATACCAGACATAAACATCGCTTAAAGAAAATAACTCATCTTGTAAATTTTCAAAGTAAAATGGAACAGTTTCAAATGGTGGCATAAATGCTGCTTCATCTTGATCGTACATCATTGTCAATCTTAATTCTTGATCTTCAAAAAAACCCACATAATCATAATCAACAGTTGCTTTTCCTTCAAGATGTTTACAAGCGAAACCTAGAGTAGCATAACCAATTGAAGGTTCTTTTGAGTTTGTCTTCTGTGTAATTAAAAAAATAAAGGAAAAGAAAAATAAAAGTTTTATCAAAGTAACAAATTTAATTTCTAGTTTGTATGTGAAATTCTCTTGCCTCATTAAATTTAGAATATAGTAATTCTAACTCATCTTTTGACGGAAGTCTTTTATAAAATTCATCTACAAATTTTTCATCGCTATATCTAATTTCGTTATCATTTAATAAATCAAGTATTCGTTTTCTATAATTATCAAGAAAACTAGCAAATTTACCATTCGGATTAACCGGCATATACTTTGATCTTTTTATAACTTGCTCTTTTAAAAAAGTTTTATAATTAAATGTAGCCCAAAAATATAATCTTTGACCAGTTGTATCTCCAGTTTTTCGTTTGATTTTTATAAAAGATATTTCTTTCTTGTTGCTTAGGGCAATTGTGCTGAAATGAGCAATTATGTCGATATTTTTCTTCTCAATAGGAAGATACAAATTTGTTGAGTCTCCATCTTCTGTAAAGCCAAGGCTGCCCCGGTTAGTGATCCCCTCCGCAACAGAATTCCTATAAATATCTGAAAATGAATATAAATTTAAAGGGCAAAAACCTGAGGTAGACACTTTTGAATATCTATTCTCTACTCCGCAAGGAACGCAAGCATTTACTTGCACAACGTTTAAAAGTTTATTTTTATTTTTATTTTTAAGTATTGTAAAACTTGACAAAGGTTTACACCATGAATTTTTTACCCAGATATCTTTTTTATTTCGATAAAATTTTTTTTGTTTTTTTTTTTTATTTTTAATAACATTATAAGAAATTTGTTCACTTTTAATTTTATCTAAAAAATAAATTTCGTCTCTACATAATCCTCTACAAGTGTGATCTCCTGGTTTATGATTACCTGATAGAAATTTCTCTTTATGTTTTTTTAAATATTCTTCGTAGGCTTTTCTCTCTTTTTCTCCAGCGAGGCTAATATTGTTTATCATTATTATAAAAAGTATTAAGATAATTTTCACTAAAAACCTCTCAATGTTCTTGTGACACCATACTTAAACCATTTTCTATGCATAAAACTATTTGAAGGTGCATATTTAAACATATTTCTCATAAAAAGAGGCTGAGATTTTACATTTGCAAGAGACCCTGCTTGTTGAGTTGTTAAACCAGATGAAGTTGAGGCACTTGATCCTGAGGAAGAAAATGTACTTTTTGAAAATGTTTTAAAAATTCCTTTGGCAACCATGCCTACGACAGCAGCTATTATTATAAACTTAATAACTTTTTGCCAATTTGTTTGATTCTTTGTCCAGTTTTTTTCTTTTTGAACTTTATATTCTGGTTTTGTGAAATACTCTGTACCTAGAGCATTCATTAAAGTGAAAAAGAAATCAAAACCATCACCTTTTTGGTACATTTTATCCAATTCACTTTGACCCCATATATTTTCTTTTTTAAGGGTATACACTAGTCCTCTAGGCTTAGTCAGTATAAATGAATTAAAAACTATATGTTCTATTCTCTCTTTTGTTTTAATACTAGAAAATTGATAAACATCATACGATCTAAACTCTTTATTAAAACAATCGATAAAATTATTATAATTTTTTAAGTTTTTGCACTTTGTATTTTTAAGAATGTTGTTAATTTCTGTTTTTGCCGATTCAATTTTATAGCTAGAATTCAAAAAATCATTCCAATTTTCAATTGCAACTTCATTATTTATAAAGCCCTCATCAATACTTTCATTAAAAATATTTGCTACAGATATAATATCAAAAATTTCTTTTTTTCTCTCAATATTTAATTTACCTATTTCTTTGGAAATAATACTTTCCTCTTCTATACAACCTACAAATTCTTTAAAATTTTTTAAATACTTATTACAATTTATGAATTCGTAAAAATTTGTCTCATTTTCAATAGTAATAGAATTAGAATATGATAGTGTTGGGTTTAAGATCAATACTGTTGATACAATAATTATTAAAATTTTCTTCACAATTTTACTACAATAACTTATCTCTTAACTTCTAGTCTACTTCTAGTTTGTAAGAATTTATTATTCATATTTTCCAATAAAAATAATTAAAGGTTTTTATAAAGTGTAGGATTTAATGGGATTTAAGACTGCATGAGACTGTGTGAGACTATAAAATATCTCTACCCTATGTTTTTTAAGTCCTTTGTGTCTACCAATTTCACCACGAGGGCATGAGTTAATTTCATGATTATTTATGCTAATATTTATAATTCAACAAGTTTAATAAGTAAATTTTTTTTATTTTATCTCTCTGTATACGAGGCTTGTACGAGACATCCTATATTATCCTATTTAAAATCCTTTTTTGGTCCATTTTTTATAAATTGTTTTTTCTTTTTTTTGATCTTTGGGAGGTATACACATATCACTTCTAAAATCATAATCTAATATTTGTGAACCACTTTTGACATAGGTTGTCGCTAAAAATGTATAATTATCATAGCCTTCGTTCTTATAAAAATTTCCGTTGGAGGATAAATTAAATTTATCACTTATTATTGTATTTCCATCTTCTTGCCTGATTTCAAATTCTACGTTTTTTTTACCTTGGTAATCCACTTTTACAGATCCAATTTTTTCAGGTTTTGAGTCATAAGTTTGTGAATGAACAGTAATTTCAGATTTATCACTATTTAGTTTAAAGTATTGAAAACCGAATTCTTCACCACTTTTTATTTTTTCAACACCCACAGACCTATCTTCAATCATAACATTTAAACAAGCAAAATATATTTCCTCCTTAACAGCAGGTTTAATTTCCTCAGAAATATTAGATTTTTTTGCTACTGATGAAGACTCTTCGATAAAATTATATTTTATTAATATTTCTAATATATCATTATCACTTATACTCTTTTTTATACCTTCGCCTTTTGGATCACTATTCCAACTAATATATCTAAAGTCACCCTCCGGAAATCTATAATCTATTTTATTCCATCGAATTACTTTTTGCTTACTTTTTGTTTGAGCGAATATAAAGCATTTATCTCCAGTCTCTTTTTTGCATTTACGTAATAAAGTTGAGGTTGCACCAGGACCACCACTACAATTTCCTGACGGACAAATTCCGTAATATCCAATACTACCATCTTTTGATATAACAAATGATGTTGAAAATTCATTTCTTAGATATGCAATTAAATCATCTAAAGCTTTATCGCTAATTTTTAAATCACCTTTTCCAATTTTTGCATAGGAATTTACGTTTATAAAAAAGCTAAATAATATAATGAGATACACTAATAATTTTTTCATACTTTATTTTTTCTAATTACTCTTCAAATATAAAGATTAATTTAATAAGCTTCATTATCAATGAAATATAAATAATTTTTTGAGCTAATACTAACATTAAGCGTATCATACCAATTGTTTTTAATTACAGTTTTATCGTTTTTGTCCCAATTAGCACACCATACTCTAACACTACCGTCATTAAGATTAAAATCTGTCAAATAAGCTTTAGAATTCCCATAAGTATAATTATAATAATTTTCGTATTCATTTTTTTTTACTCCATAAAAGATTTTTTCTAATTCATTTACTACGACTTTCTTTTTTTTTAAACATTCATTTAATGAAATTTTAAGTCTCCCTTTAACAGATTGAATTTTATAATTTGGATCATTATCGAGAATATGAAAATCATAAGCTTCGTACGAACTATTAATTTCTGGAAGTAATAAAATAATTTTCATTTTTTTTGATCCTGGATAATAAATAACATTTTTTAATGCGTTAGTAATTTTAGTTTTGCTAAAGTATTTTAATAAGCTATCTCCAATACTCATTTCATCAATTTCAAAATCTCTAATATCGTCAGCTTTAATATGATTATTTAATATTAAGAAAAAAAAAATTAACAGATATGTTTTTATTTGTTTCATATAATTAATTATCTTTTTTATCTGTAACTCATCAATACATTATCAGGGTCACCTGCAAGCATCGGATCTTGTTGTCTGTTTTGTGTAAAAGCCTCTTGTGAAACATTATCTTTTAAGTAAGCAATGAGTTCACCATTAGTAATCTTCTTATCCTCATTCTCATCTGCCTTACCTTCTAGCCCTTTCATTAAATAATAAGAGAACATTCCATGTTTAGCTTCTTCGATACTGCCTGACGTTTGATCATAATTTGAGGCGGTAAATATCGTAAAATTAGTTGGTGTATCTTGTTCATCAGCAACAATTCTAATAGGTCTTAAACTTGCAACTAACATTCTCTCATCTCTTGTTTGGCCGCTATAACAAGTATCAAAGAACATTGTTACTGATCTTGGACTAACTTTGTTTATAAGAGATATTAATTCAACTCTAGAAATAGCTGTATCTTCTAATAAAGACGACTCTCCATCTTGTGGTAATATATATAAATCTTCACCATTATCAGATGCTAGTCCATGACCGGCAAAAAATAAATGTATGTCCTTACCACCATCACCTGCAATCTTTGGTAACCATAGTTTGAAGGCTTTTAATACTTGTGATCTTGTAGCCTTATCATCAATTAATATTTTAAGGTTTGATGGTTTAATGCCTAAAGCACGTGTAGCGTAAGCTCTAAAGGCTTTTGCATCTCTATTAGCGTATTTAGCATCTAAATTGTTAAGGTTTTCGTATTTCTCAATTCCTATAATAATAGCTATTTTATTTTTATCAGTTTTAACCTTTACATTATTAGGATTTAAATCTTCGTAAACTTTAGCAGTATCAGTTGATTGTAAATCAATAGTTACTTTAATAGTTTTCTCAGCTCTATTATTCCATTTATCAATTGCAACAATTTTAATTTCTTCTGCAACATCTGGATCAATATTAAATCTTTCTAACTCGAACTTCCCTTTTTTAACCTGGACTTGTCTTCCATCTATAGTTAAATAGATCTGACTTTTATCCCTAACCTTCCCTTTCAAAGTATATGCTTGACTATCAACAGTAATAGCTTCTGCTATCTCTATTACAGGTGCATCGTTATCAATATCATTATTTTTTGGTTTAAACTCATTTTGCTCAGATTTGTTTGCTATTGCTGTATTAGTTCTTACTCCCTTGTATTTTCCTTTTTTAGGAAGTTCTCTATTGTTTTTAATAAAGCCCCAATCTCCATCTAACTTTGCAAAATTTTCTTGGAACTTAAATTTAAACCATCCATTTGTTTCACCTTCTGTCCAAAATATTTTTAAGGTTTGGTCATCTAATAGTTTACCATCATACAATGGTCCTCCATAAATTTTATTATTCACTTCGTAGGTATAGTTTCCTATTATTTCACCATATTTATTTGTATTAATATTTAATTTGAAAGGGTCTCCCTGACTATTTTTACCTTCATATGAACCAATTAAATTTTTTGGTATACCTTTATCCTGTGCTTCGGTTGGTTCTGCTTTAGCAATTTGGGTGTTTATGTCTGAACCACAAAGCCATTCCCACTTTTGAGGATCATATACATGCATTTTGGCATTTTTGGCTTTGAAACAATATAAGCTTTTTGAAACAGTTGTGCCGTTCCAATTATAATTACTATTTTCTTTTTGACTTAGTTCTGCTTTGGCAATTTGGGTATCAGTATTTAAAAATTTTATTTTAGCTATTTTAGATTTTGATATAAAACGTTTTTTTTTACCATTAATATATAGATTGCCATATTCTCTTTTTCCTTTAAAAGAATTTTTTTTTATTTTTATCTTATATGTTGTGTTGTTAAATTTAATCGAATATTTTTTGCCTCTAATATTTTTCCAAGTACACGAAGATTCATCATAATAAGCTCTATTAATTAATGCATTTATATCTATGGTATGTAAACAAGTATTATTTTCTAGAAAGACAATATGGTTAGCTGAATCATTTAATTTCCAAACAGTGTTCACAAGTTTGTCTTGGGCTGACTGAGCATTAACACTGAACGTCAACCCCAAACCGATAACTATAAATAGATATGCCAGTAAGCGTTTCATAACATTTATATTATCTCTTTATGTACGAGGTGTGTACGAGAATTTGATCATTTTTATCTATTGATTTTACTATTTAATTTAAGAGTGTAATTAATTTTATAAGATTTTATAGGATAAATAGACTGCACTGGACTAACACAGACTCACTTTAATCTTTACCCATCGTCTTTTAAGTCCTTTGTGTCTACCAATTTCACCACGAGGGCATTTGTGAATTTCATGAGTATTTATGATAATATTTACTTTAATGAAACAAAAAAAACAAATTATAATTTTCACTGATCTAGACGGATCTCTATTAGATAAAGAGACATTTAAGTTTGATGAAATCAAGGATTATTTCAAAGAATTAATTTCAAAGGGTATTAAAATAATTCCAAACTCAAGTAAAACAGAATCCGAATTAACAGATTTTAATGAACAGTATAAACTAAATTTAACTTTTATTTCAGAGAATGGATCATCAATTCATGGACTTAATTTTATAAATAAAGACTTACCAGACAAAATATCACTAAGTAGACCTGTTGATCAAATTATTTCAATTTATAATGAAATTATTCCGAATGATTTAAAACAGAAAATTAATTTTATCTTAAAATTAAATGTTAAAGAACAAAAAAAAATTTTTGGACTACCGCAGGATAAAATGATTTTAGCTAAAAATAGAAACTATTCATTACCAATTCAATTCAAAGGAAATGAAATTGAGAAAAATGAATTTGTTAAAATTATAAATGATGTTGGATTAACTGTTCAAACTGGGGGTAGAATAATGAATATTTGTGATAATGTTAATAAATCAAAAGCTATGCTCAAAACACTTCAGCTAATTAGAAAAGAATTAGATGACGAGATAATAACAATTGGTGTTGGAGACAATGAAAATGATATAGAAATGATAAAACAGTCTCATTACCCATGTTTGGTGATGAATGAAAATTTTAATAGTTCATTGATAAATATAGATAATTTAATTAAATCTACTGAGCCATCTCCTAAGGGATGGGCTGATGTGATCAAAACGGCTATACAAAAAATTGAAACTTAAGATAGGTTCCCGCCATGAGTGATTTCTATCAGGATGGAACTATATCAACACTTCATGATTTTGGAACAAAGTCAACCAAAGATCTAGAAAAAGATCTATTAAAATTTTCCAAAGAAAGAAAAATGGAACTTATTTTACCTTGTCTTTATTCAGAATTAAAAGGTGATGCTTTACCTAAAATTGTTAGTGAGATAAGTAAAACGAATTATTTAAATCATATAATTATTGGTTTAGATAAAGCTACCGAAGCACAAGCGCGAAAGGCTTGGACATTTTTTGAAAAATTAGAAACTCCTTTTACAATTCTCTGGAATGACGGTCCTAACCTTAAAAAATTGGACAAAGAATTAAAAAAATTAGGACTTGCTCCAAATGAATACGGAAAAGGTAGAAATGTTTGGTATTGTATTGGAATGTCTATAGCAAGAGATAGTGCAAGGTCTGTAGCACTACATGATTGTGATATAAAAACATATGACAGAAGAATGTTGGCTAAATTGTTCTATCCAGTTGTAAATCCATTATTTAATTTTGAATTTTGCAAAGGCTATTACCCAAGAGTTGCAGATAATAAAATGAATGGAAGGGTTGCAAGATTACTAGTTTTTCCACTCTTGAATGCATTAGAAAAAACGATAGGAAATAGCGATTACTTAAACTTTATGAAATCATTTAAATATCCTTTGGCAGGGGAATTTTCATTTAGAAGAAATATTTTACCTGAATTAAGAATTTCATCAGACTGGGGTATAGAAATTGGAATTTTATCTGAAATGCAAAGAAATTTTTCTCCTCAAAATATATGTCAGGTAGATTTAGCAGATACCTATGATCACAAGCATCAAAATTTATCTATAAATAACGAAAAACAAGGTTTATCAAGAATGTCGCTTGATATCATCAAAACATTTATAAAAAAATTAGCAACTCAAGGTCACTCATTTAGCAAAGAGCAGTTTAGATCTCTTAAAGCAACTTATTATAGAGCTGCATTAGATTTGATAGATGCATATAGGAATGATGCTCAAATGAATGGATTAAAATTCGACTCTCATACAGAAGAAAAAGCTGTTGAATTATTTGCTGCAAATATCATGAAAGCAGGTGATGCTTTCTACCAAAATCCTATGGATACACCTTTTATTCCAACATGGAGTAGAGTTAAAAGTGCAATACCAGATTTTTTAATACGATTAGAAAAAGCAGTTAACGAAGATAATATGCGCTACATTTAAATAAATGTTGAGTTTACATCTCCAAAAGCTGATGAAGTAACTTCGATCAACTTCTTCTCATTAATTGGAACAGGAAATCCATATGCTCCTGTTAAAATTAAATCATTTTTTTTCAAAATATTATTTGTTTTTGCCTTATCTTTAACAAGCCACTCTATTTCTCCAAGCACATCAAAGGGCCATTTTTTATCCATCCATTTATCAACCACTTCATTGTCATAGACTAATTTTAAATCTGTGATTTCATTGCTTTTTGGAACCATGTTTTTTTCACCTAAAATAACTCCAGCATGAATTGCATTATTGGCTAAAAGTTCTGCACCATTTGGGGCATCTCCATTAAAAACTAAATTATGTATTTCTATTAAGGGATAAATTGATTGAACAGACTCCAATATATAATTAAATGATACTAAATCAGGATTGATATCTCTATTAAGTGTAATTCCAAATTCAGCTTCCATTGCAGGATTAGAGTAATCTTTTTTATTTAGTTCGACTCCAGTTTGATGAAGTTCACTATTCCAAAGAAATCCACTTGCTGGATGAGTAAATCCCATTTTTTTTTGTGTATCTTTTGAAACACATCCTATTTTATAACCAATAATTTCCTCACCTCTTTTTAATCTCAAATCAGCAACCTTAGACTGAATTAGTAAGGCGTTTTCATTGGTTATCTTAACTTTGTCTTTAAATAACTGACTAGGGTTTTTTGCATCGTAATCTTCAAGTATTTTGTTGGAATATAGATCTAAATCTTTTGAGGATAAGTTGGTCATTAAATTAGTAAAACTAATAAAAATATCATCTGAATAAAATTAATCACAACAGATATAAAGTGTGAATATTTAAACTTTTTATCCTGCTTTTCGTCTCTATATTTATTTATCAAAGGCATTAATAAGTAATTTGAGGTAGCAAATAAAAGTGTGATTGCTAAAATTAAATAGAAATCAATTCCTAACTTACTTAAGAATAAAAATGATAATAGAACAATAAAACTTATTCCTAAATTAACATTATAATAAAATGGAAATATTCTTCTTATGAACTTTCGAGCATTCTCTTCATCTAAACTGGTAAATACAACTGGAGCAATAACAAAGGAAAAAAATAACATTATTCCCAAAATCATTGCTGTTAAGTAAATACTAATTTGTTCAATCATAATTTAATTTTCTATTGAATTTTCTTCTTTCATTAAAATCGGTCTACCATCATGCGCGGTGTTAAGAGGTATAATTTTGCCTTTATATTTCGCGCATAAAGTTGGTGCGCTTCTAACTTCTTCTCCTAATCTAACTTCCAGATCAACAATTACTAATTTTACATCTTCTAATTCCTTTAATATTCTCATTTTAGTCCTTTTGTTAATTAATAAAATTTAATGACAGGCTTGATTATGTTTTTTTAATCTCCAATAATTATATGGCCATGGAGTAACAAACCCAACTGATAACATTATTGGTACTACCCACCAGGTAAGCATTGCACCACCTGTTAATACATAATCAGTTATATTCATAGCAACTTCCATGCTAATCATAGAAATAAAGCTCATTCCTAATGCAGTCTTTAATGCTTTTTGAAAAGTAAAACTTTGTTTAATTAAAATAAATGTCTCTAAAATTACACTTGTAATCAAACCATTTATTATTGCTAAAATCATAATACTTAAAACTGGGAAAGGAATTTTGGTTAATTGAAAAAATAATATAGTTCCAAAATCTCCAATAGCACAGCCAAACAAGCACCAAGCTGTATTCTTGGCACTTCTTCTCCAGGTGTGTTTACATTTCCAATTAAAACTTATTGTTTCAGCACTCATTTATTAAATATTTAAAGTATGTATTTATCACCAAGATACATTGCAAATGCAATTGCAGCACCTAATAAAATATATCTCATATATTAATCTTATACCTAAAATAATCTGTGTTTAAAATGTGATATTTTTTCATATTCGTAACTAAATTAGGACCTAATTAAAACAAATCAATACATTAGAAATAGAATCATGAGATTATCATTATTCTTTTTTCTTCATTTAGTTGCTTTCGTGATCCTCTTAATTGTCCATCCACATGCTCGAGCTGAGAGTGTTGGGTGGACAATTGAAATTAATAATAAAAACTTAACAAACATAACACGTAAAAATTAATTATGTTTGTTGGGATGGAAGCTTTATTAATACTGAGTTTACTTGGTTTAATTTTTTAATTAAATTTAATTAAAACTTTATTAGGATCGCCTAATAGGGAAGGATTTTGTTGTCTACCAAGCTCTGCTGCTTTCATTGCAACTTGTTCATTCATATAATTAAGAAGCTCACCGTTAGTAATTTTTTTGTCACTATTTTGGTCAGCCTTACCCTCTAAACCTTTCATTAGATAATAACTGAAGATCCCATGCTTAGCTTCTTTTAAACCTGACGACATCTGTGAAATTTGTGAAGCAGAAAATACTGTAAAGTTGGATGGAATATCCCCTTCTGATTCATCAGTTAAAAGTCTTAGAGGACGAGCTGATGCGAGTAGGGTTTTTTCATCTCTAGATATACCACTGTAACAAGTGTCCATAAACATAACTACTTTTTTGGGTTTAAGTTTAATTATTTCTTTATACAATCTTGATCTTGATATAGCTGTATCCTCTAATAAATCAGTATCTGTTTCATGAGGTAAAATATAAAAATTTTTACCATCATTTGAAGCCAATCCATGACCAGCAAAAAATATTATTAATTCTGTGTTTCTATTAACTTTTGATGGTAGCCATTTTTTAAGAGCTTTTAAAATTTCTTTTTTACTTGCGCCCTCATCACGTAAAAGTGTTGTGTTTGACTTAGATACTCCAAACACTTTTCTTGAGTATTCATAAAAAAAGTCAGCATCATTTTTAGCATAACTTGCAACTGGAGAGTCTTCATATTTCTCAATCCCAATTATTAAAGCAACTCTATTCTTATTTGCTTTAGTCTTTATCATTGATGGATTTAAAGGTTCTAGCTTTTCAGCTATTTCAGTATCTTTTGAGTCAACAATAATCTTAACAGTTTTTGGTTTTGATTTATTTCCATATTTATCAATCGCAACTAATTTTACAGTTTCACCCAATGGATTAAATCTTTTAATGGCAAATTTTCCATCCTTAACTTTAATTTCTTTTCCACCAACTATTTTAACATATATTGTATCGGAGCTATCTGTTGCTGTACCTTTTATAAAATAAAAACTATCATCTACTGTAATAGTGCTTGCTATTTTAATGACAGGTGGATCGTTATCTTCTCCAACATTAGAAGGTTTATATTCTTCCTGTTTATTTTGATTTTTAGCAATTAATGTTTGATTATTTTTATAAAAATTATTTACAAAATTAACTGTAGTATATTTTGAAGTAGAAAAATATGCAGTAATTACATCTCCATCATCTGTTAATGCTTGACCTACCCCAGGACTTTTAGAGGTTTGCTGAACCCATGTACCCTCAAGATAAAAAGATGGTCTACAATTAAAGCTAAAATCTCCTCTAAATGGAGAATAATTTGTTTTTTGTTTTGAGATTATTGGGCAAGAGTATCCATTTGATGAATATACAACACCAATTTGTGATTTACCTTTTTTTACTGTTGATCCAAAAAATTTTTCACCATCGGTTGAATAAGCAAAAACATAATAATCTCCTTGCATATCATTTTTGAGTTTGTTGATTATTTCATCCTGTGTGTAAGATTTATCTTTTGCAACAAAAACTTTTTCATCTTCTTTTTTATCTTTTTTCTTTTTTGTGATGTATGATTTTTTATTTGGATTTTCACCTTTACATTTTAACTCAAATTGTTCAGTGAAATATTTAGGCATTCCTGCATCGATTGCTTTTCTACAATAAAGTTCTTTTGAAACAATTTTTCCATTCCACCTGTAAATTCCATCCCATTCATCAATATTTTCATCAGATGAAAAAGAAGATACTACTTGAATGTTATCACAATTAATTTTAGCTCTATCTTTTGTTTTAAGAATTTTAGACTTAGCTTGCTCACATTCAGGTTTGCTCAGATAGCCTTCGCTATACATGTTTTCAATTTCAGTAATTTTTTCGTATTTATTTGATTTTTTAGTTATCCATTCTGCAGATGAGAATGTTTGGAATAATAAAAAGAATATAATATTTAAATATATAAATAACTTATTCACTTAAAATCTGTTTTTTCTTAGTTTCAAATTGTTCTTTTGAAATCTTACCAGATTTATAATCTTCAATCAAACGTCCCAAATCAGAGACCACAGACTTATTTTCATCTCCAGATGGAATTTCTTCAACTTTCCCATTTTGCTCAATCGAAATAGTCTTTTTAGGTTCTTTATTTTCTCCTGTCACAAATTTTACTGCTTTAGTGTAATTACTAAAAGTTCTTTCTAAAGTTCCATTTCCTTCTTTACACAAGATCCATCCACAAGTTACGGGCTGATAAACATTTTTAAATACGTAATAGATATCTTTATTTTTCTTATCTGGAGCGAGAATTTCTTTTCTTTGATCTTTAAAATACTCTCTATAAGCAGTTGGGACAGTTATTTGATCCCAAAATGATCTATATGAAAGTTCAAAATTTACGTCTAATTTTGTCATACCCGGTTTAATTACATTTTTTTCAACAAGTTTGCTTCCAGTTGAACATGCATTGAGTAAAATGAAAACAAAAAATATTGAGAAATATTTTCTCATAAAATTATTTTAATTAAGTAATTTTTTTTTGGCTGCAATAAATTCTGCCTCTGTAATTGATCCATTGTTAAATAAATCAGTTAACTCTTTTAATTGGTCGACAATACTTTTATCTTTTGAGCTTAATTCAATATTAGAATTATTGTTTTTAGTATCTACATTCTTTTTGTTTTTATAGAACCCTAACTTTGTTAATTTAGCTCTAATCTCACTATCAGTCATTTTACTGTTGAATTTTGCTTTTTTTCCTTTTGGATTAATGCCATTGTCCCACCTTACATATCTACCTCTTGCAAATCTTGAACATTCTTGGCCAGTTGCTTGCAAACAGGCTTTTTTATCTGCCGATGTACTAGAAGCTGCGCAGCTTGTGTAGGGACAATACCACCAAAAAGTACGGCTACCATCATTAGTAATATAAAATACTAATGGCTTATTAATAAGT
The DNA here is from genome assembly GCA_902527265.1 of uncultured Pelagibacteraceae bacterium. Classification (GTDB taxonomy): domain Bacteria; phylum Pseudomonadota; class Alphaproteobacteria; order Pelagibacterales; family Pelagibacteraceae; genus Pelagibacter. The sequence goes on from CABZNY010000008.1 coordinate 46,367, forward strand.
GTTTTTCCACTTTTGGTAGCATCACCTTTTATATATCTAGTAAATTCATTAACCGCATGTTCCGACAATTGAAGCTCACCTCTACCGTCTCCAGAATATGCTTTCGTAGAAATTATTAAAATGAAACTCAATAAAAGTAGGATTTTTTTCATGCTTTAACCTATCATTTTCTAAAATTTGGATCAATATTTCTAGTAGGTTGTAACTAATATTCAGAATTTAGTTGATTATACAACTAATGCATCACTATAACCCTGAAACTTTTATTTATAAGCTTCTTCATTAAGAAATTTTCTAAATTCATTACTCCTTACAGATATTCTTAAATGGTCTGTATAACCTGTTTTTTCTGCCCAATCGTAACATGCTATTATAAAACGATCACCATTACTAAATTCATAAACAA
>CABZNY010000009.1 GCA_902527265.1 uncultured Pelagibacteraceae bacterium
AAGGGGTCTAAATTTATTGTAGATGTTAAATCAACTGGGCTGTATTCAACAGATGAAGTTTTGAAAAATAACTTGTGTGAAACATTGTATTGGAAAACTGGACATTCCCATATCAAAAGAAAAGTAAATAATGAAAAAGCACTTGCAGGCTTTGAAAAAAGTGGTCATTTCTTTTTTAACAAACCTTTAGGTTATGGATATGATGATGGTATAAATTCAGCTATTCAAGTTTGTCATTTACTAAATAATAATCATAAAAAGATGAGTGAGATCATAAGTGAATTACCTAATACCTATCAATCACCAACCATGGCTCCTTTTTGTGAAGATAATGAAAAATATCAAGTTGTTGAAGAAATAATTAAACAAATTGAGGATTTAAAAACAAATAATGTTCAAATTGACAACCAAGAAATTGAGGACATACTTACAGTAAATGGTATCAGATTTTCTTTTAAAGACGGCTCTTGGGGTTTAATAAGGGCCTCATCTAATAAACCTTCGCTAGTGGTCGTTACCGAAAGTCCAACATCTGATGAAAGAAAGAAAAAAATCTTTGATTTTATTGACGATTTGCTTCAAAAAACTGGTAAAATAGGTGAATACGATCAAAAGATTTAATTAAAGATCTAAGAACCTAATCAAAAAGAGAGTCCCTATTACATATAAAAATACTCCAAACATTCTTTGAGTTTTATTTTTATCTGTGGTGTGAACCATATTTGCTCCAACTCTAGCCATAAAAGATGTAATTGGAATAAATATTAAAAAAGCAGGGATATTTACAAAACCTAAGCTTAAAGGAAGATCTGCATTTAGTAAAAAACCAGATATCAAAAAACCAATTGAGCCAATAGATGCTATTATAAATCCTATTGCAGCAGAACTTCCAATTGCTCTACTTATAGGATATCCAAAATATCTTAGGATTGGAACATTCATCATAGCTCCTGTAATACCCATAGGTGCAGATATAAAGCCAGAAATAAAACCAAACGTTGCTCTAGGCAGAAACTTAAACTTTTTATTTTTTTTTAATTCCTGTTTTGCTAATAATAAATATCCACCAAAAAAATATACAACTACTGCAAAAAATAAAACTAAAGATTTTGTATTTAACAATGCTGCCATGTATGTACCAAGCAAAACTCCAAAGATAACAAATAGACCATAAGTTTTTAAAATATTTGTATCTACAGCTTTATGTTTTCTATGAGTCATTACTGAAACAAAAGCAGTAAAAATTGTAATAGAAAAGGCGGTTCCTACTGAAAGATGCATCAAATAAGATTTATCTACATCAGCTGTTTCAAAAATAAAAAAAAGTACAGGAACAGATATAAGACCTCCACCTATACCAAAATAACCTGCAAAAAATCCAACTGGAAAGGCAGTGACTATCATTAATAAAATTAAAAGATAATATTGATTAGAAAGAATAGTATTAATCAATTCGACCTGCCGAATGTAATTTAGGAGAAAGTCTAACTTTATCCATAAGATGATCTATTTTTTTTACATCCGCATCTCTTACACACATATTTTCACTTAAATATCTTTTCCAATGGCTTGAACCTGTTTGTCCATGGAATAAACCTAATGTATGTCTCATAACTTGATTTACTCTTGTACCCATTTGTACTTGTGTCTTAACATAGTCAATTAACTCCTCTACAATTTCTTCCCGCTCTTTAATGTCGTGATTGTTAAATATTTCTTTTTCAATATCAGCTAAAAGATAAGGGGAATGATAAACTGATCTTCCAATCATTGCGCCATCCACTTTATCTAAATGATCTTTCACTTGTTCTACTGTAGTGACACCACCATTAATAATTATTTCAAGGTCTTTGAAATCTTGTTTTAGTTTATATACATAATTATATTTTAAAGGAGGTATATTAAGGTTTTGCTTAGGGGTAAATTTACCCAACATAGCTTTTCTTGCATGTATTATAAATGTTTTAACCCCAGTCTCCTTTAAAGTTTTTATGAAATTATAAAAATGTTCGTAATCTTCAACATCATCGTAGCCAATTCTAGTCTTAACTGTAACTGGTAAAGATGTTGAATTAATCATTTCTGACAAACAATCAGCTACTAAGTTTGGCTCCTTGATTAAACATGCACCAAATCTATTTTTTTGAACTTTTTTACTTGGACATCCTAGGTTTAAATTAATTTCATCATAACCAAATTCCTCACCGATTTTTGCTGAATTAGCTAATAATTTTGGCGTTGAACCACCTAATTGAAGTGCAACTGGTTTTTCTCTGAGATCAAAAGATAATAATTTTTCTTTATCTCCCCTATCAATAGCCTCGGACACAACCATTTCAGTGTAAAGAAGGACGTTTTTGCTTATCAATCTGAGAAAGTATCTTTCATGCCTGTCAGTACAATCCATCATGGGTGCAACTGATACCAATCTGTTAATCTTAGACATGTTTTTTAACTTTATTCGAAATGTTAACTTTCTTTTCGTTTACATATTCTTGATGATTTTTCTCAATTTTAGCTAATTCGTATCTATAATTAACCATTACACCAAAGGACCTTTTGAAACCAACTTCAGAAACGTTTGCGTTAACTGCAATATCATCAATATCGGCTCCATTCTTCAAATGAAATCTGCAAACATCATTTATTGGAAAACCAAAATCATTTTTCTGTTTTACTAAATAATTTACTGCCAACTTACTAATCAAAGCCTTATTATCTGCAATTCTTTTATCTCCTATTTTCAAATCAGAAGACTTTAAAAAATCTAAACTATTTTTGTTTGCCTCTCCTAGTATTTCAGCAGCCTGAGTACTTTCCATTTTTTTAAACCAATCAGCAAATCCAACCATTGGTGATAAAGTTCCAAAATATTTTACATCTGGAAGCTCTTCTTGAAGCTCATAAACAACTCTTTTTATTAAAAAATTTCCTAACGTTACTCTTGACAAACCTTCCTGACAATTACTAATTGAATAAAAAGTTGCAGTATCATAATTATTTATTTTTTCATCTGAGGGTCTTGTTAATTCTTGTATTGACTGACTAAGACCTTTAGTTAAAGCAATTTCAACAAATATTATTGGCTCGTCATCTAATGCTGGATGAAAATAGGCAAAAAATCTTCTATCTTTTCCAAGTCTTCTTTTAAGTTCATTCATATCTTTCATAGAATGTACTTTTTCATATTTTAATAATTTTTCTAAAATATTTGCTTTTGTATCCCATGTAATCTTTCTTAATTTTAAAAAGCCAGGGTTAAACCAATTTTTAAATATATCTATTAAGTCATAATCTAGACTTTTAAGTTCAGGTTGGTCTTTTATTAAGTTTAACAAATCCTCTCTTAAAGAGACTATCTCTGAGGTACCGTTTGGAGACATATTTAGTCTTATAAATAGCTCTTTTCTTATTCCTGATGTAACCCGAGATAGATTTAATATAGATGAGGTATCTTTTGATTTGCTGTAACTTTTAATAGCTTCATCTATTTTTAATGAATCAGGTTTATACTTATCATTTACTTGAATTAAAAATTTGTTTTTGTCCTCTGTAGATAAGTTTTGATATCTGAACAAGATATCTCTTGCGAGTGTTATTCCAAAAGCTGCACCTTTAGTTGACAGTAAATCATCACAAAGATCTAGAAGATCTCTTTTTTTTGTGATGCTTTTAATTGATTTTTTTTCTAAAATTTTTTGTCCAGCATCAGCTATGGTCTCAAAAATTCTTTTTATATTTAACATGGTGTTTTTTATATATTAAAAACCTAAACTTTTGCCCATTATTTTATCAGGCAGCCAGGTAACAATTTCAGGGAAAATACACAAAATTAATATAGCTAAAGCCATAATTATCATAAATGGAATAGATCCTTTTAATATTTCAGACAAACTTACATCTGGCGTAATACCTTTAATAATGTAAAGATTTAATCCGACAGGTGGGGTTATAAGACCAATTTCCATGTTTATCGTAAATACAATTGCAAACCAGTATGGATCAAAACCTAAGGTAGTAATAACTGGTAGTAATATAGCTGAAGTCATAACAATCACAGCCACTGGAGGCAAAAAGAATCCAGCTATTAAAAGAAAAATATTAATTAATATAAAAACAACCCACTTGTTTGAACTTAATTCTACCATGCTTTGTGCTAAAGATTGGGTTACATAAAGTTGTGATAGTGTAAATGCGAATAGATAAGAAGCAGCGATGATAAACATTATCATCACACTTTCTTTCATTGAAACTTTAACAATGTTCCAGATTTTTTTTGGTTGATAAATTTTGTAAACTACAGCTATCAATACAAAAACTAAAAATGCTCCCACTCCTGAAGCCTCTGATGGCGTGGCAACACCACCATACAACACATATAAGACACCAGCTATAATTGCTAAAAAAGGAAAAATTCTTGGTAACACTTCAATTTTTTCTTTTAATGTAGGGGGTGTTCTATTTTTTAAAGCTTTTGCTGAGTCTTTATCAATAAAATAACTGTGTATGAGAGCCCAAATTGCAAACATTCCTGCTAACATAAATCCAGGCACCAACCCGCATAAAAATAATCTTCCTATCGATGTTCCTGTTGCAATTCCATAAACAATTAAAACAATGCTAGGTGGAATTAAAACTCCAAGAGTCCCACCAGCTGCAATTGTTCCAGTTGCTATTTGATCGGAGTATCCTCTTTTTCTCATTTCAGGTATTCCCATAGTTCCGATTGCTGCACAAGTTGCTGGACTTGATCCACTGAGGGCAGCAAAAACTGAGCAAGCACCAATATTTGATATTACTAGTCCACCTGGAACTCTCCAAAGCCATCTATCTAATCCGGTATACAAATCTTTTCCTGCGGGTGAATTTGCTACTGCCATTCCCATTAAGATGAACATTGGTATTGAGAGCAGAACAAAAGAGTTTAACCCTGCATAAAAAGTTTCCGCAAAGACGTCTAACATTTGGAACCCTTCAAATGCTACTAAAAGTGCTATTGAGACAAAACTCAAACCAAATGCAATTGGTATTCCTGAAAATAAAACTATTAAAGTAAAAACTGCAACTATTACTGCTATTAACAAAGGATCCATTAATTATTATCCTCTTCGTCAAAAAGTTTAATAATTTCAGCGATATATTGAAGTATCATTAAAGCTGCTCCAATCATCATTGATGAATAAGGTATCCATAAAGGTGGATCCCAAACTGTTCCTGTAGAATAATTTTTGGTGAAAGCTTCCTCAACCATTAAAAATCCAAAATAAAATAGAATTAAAAAAAATAATAAACTTATTAATGATGTAAATATTTTAAGTCTAAGTATGTTTTTTTTCGACAAAAAATCATAAATCCATTCCATGCTAACATGAGCTTTTTCACTTAAAACATAAGCACTTCCAATGAAAGTTGAAGCAACTAAAAGCATAGTGACTAACTCAGTTTGCCATGTGATTGCTCTTTGAAAAAAATACCTTTCAAAGACAAGCTCAACAATAACCAAAATTGATAAAATTAAGGCTAGAACAGCAAAAGCACCACAAGCTCTTGATGATAAATTACAAAATTTTAAATATTTTTCTTTCATAAAAAAAACCCCTATTTAATTTTCAAATAGGGGTTCTTTATATATTTCTTTTATTTAACTGCCAAAGCCATTTCCATTAGCTTATCGCCACCTGGAACTTTTTCAGCAAATGCTTTGTGCGAAGATTGTTTTGCAATCTCAACCCAAGCCGCATGGTCGTTTGCATCCATATATACTAACTTTACTCCTGCCGCTTTATATGCGTCTTCAAATTTTTTATCTAAATTTTCGACTTGCGCAGTCATATATTTCTCAGCAACTTTACCTGCTTCCATCAAGGCATTTTGTTGTTTTGAATTTAATTTATCAAAACTCATTTTTGACATCAAAATTGGCTCATACATAAACCATAATCCAAATTTACCTGGAGGTGTTGCGCAGCTTACTTGTTCATAAATTTTGTAACTTACAAAACTTCCAGAACTAGTGTTTGCACCAGTTAATACGCCTGTTTGTAATCCGGTGTAAATCTCAGATGAAGGCATACTTTGAATGCCCGCTCCAGCTGCTTCTAACATTTGGTTAAATGCTTTACCAGCTGCTCTCATCACCTGTCCTTTAGCATCTGATGGATTTTTTATACATTTAGATTTTGATGCAAATCCGCCACCAAGCCAAGCATCAGATAATACAACTACTCCAGCATCATTAATGATTCTCTTGATCTCTGTCATCATCGGTCCTTTATTAAATCTTAAGGCATGATCATGATTTTTAACTGTTCCTGGCATTAATGTTGCATCAAATTCAGGATGAAATTTAGATGCGTATGCCAATGGAAATGCAGAAATATCTAACTGACCAGTTGTCATTGGTTTCCATTGTTCTTTTGGTTTATAAAGTGATTTTGCTGGATATATTCTAATATCTAAATCCACTCCTGCTTTTTTTACTTCATCTGCTATTATTTGAACCATTTCATGTCTTGGATCAAAAGAACCATCAGCTCTTGGAGTACCAGGCCACTGATGACTTGCTTTTAATGTAACAGCATAAGCTGATCCAATTAATGAGAAAGCTAAAAATAATGTTGTGAAATAAAAACTTATTTTTTTAAACATGTTTTTCCCCTCTTTAAATTAATTTAATAAACATATTAAATTGAACTTATTAGTAAGAGTCAATATAAGGAAATGTCATATATTTAATTATGGATGGACCATTAAAAAATTTACTAGTTGTTGATTTAACAAGGGTTTTAGTAGGACCTTATTGTACAATGATACTTTCAGATTTAGGTGCGAGAGTTATTAAGATTGAAGCACCAGAAACAGGTGACGACTCTCGAAAATTTGGACCTTTCGTAAAAGATTATTCTGCGTACTTCATGTCATTAAATAGAGGTAAAGAAAGTATAGCTTTAAATTTAAAAAATGATGAGGACAAAAAAATATTTGATAAAATTTTATCTAAGGCAGATATTTTAGTAGAAAATTTTAAACCTGGCACATTAGAAAAATGGGGTTTTGGCTGGAAAGATGTAAGTAAAAAATATCCTAAATTAATTTATGCATCTGCATCCGGTTTTGGACAAACTGGACCTTTAAAAGAATTACCTGCATACGATATGGTGGTTCAAGGAATGGGTGGTTTAATGAGTGTAACAGGTCATCCAAATTCTGAACCTACAAGAGTTGGAACGTCGATTGGGGACATAACTGCTGGATTGTTTACTGCAATAGGAATAAATGCAGCTTTGTATGATAGACAGAAAACGGGTAAAGGTGCTTTTATTGATGTCTCTATGCTAGATTGTCAGATTGCAATTTTAGAAAATGCAATTGCAAGATACCACTCTAAAAAGGAAATTCCTGGTCCGATGGGTTCAAGACATCCCTCTATCGCTCCTTTTGAAGCATTCAAAACAAAAGATAGTCATATAATCATTGCAGCTGGGAATGATAAACTTTTTTCAAAACTTTGCGACGTATTAAAAATTTCTGAAATAACGGACGATGAAAGATTTAATACTAATTCATTAAGATGTGAAAATATGGATCAGTTAAAAGAAATTTTTGAAAAAAAATTAAGTTTAAAAACTACAGATGAATGGGTCAAGGAAATGGAGGAATTAAAAATTCCATGTGGGCCAATTTTTAATATCAAGCAAGCTGTAGAAAATCCACAAATCCAAGAAAGAAACATGATTGTAAAATCATACCATAAAATTATTGGTGAATTTAAGTCTGCAGGAAACCCAATCAAAATGTCCACCTATAAAGATGAAAATACTAGGGGTAATATTCCTGATTTAGACGAGCACAGGGAAAAAATAATAAAGGAATTTGGTTAATTTAATCTTGATTTTCTGTTTCGTCTGAAACTGTTTCTTCTTGATCTTTCATTTCGTCTAAAGAAACATCAACTTCTTCTTCTTGTGCTTCTTCAACAGGATCAGAACTAGGTTGTTCAGTAGTATTTTGTAATTCCGCTAAATCATCTTTTGATACTTGAATTTTTTCTGGAATTTTTCTTGCTCTTTTAGATGGAAGTATTGGAACACCACTTTTTGAAATTTCACCTTTGTAAAGATTTTCGAAATCATCGCCTATATCATCTTCATCTTCAGATGAATCATCGACTTGCTCAACATGTTTTCTTAACTTATATACCGCTGCATCAGTTAAATCTGGAACTTTAATTGTTTCTTCGGCTATTTCTCTTAATGCTATTACAGTGTTTTTATCGTTATCTCTATCTAATGTTGGCTCTAATCCTGAATTAAGCTGTGTTGCTCTTTCTTTTGCAACCAATACTAATTCATAAGGACTATCGACTTTATCAATACAATCTTCAACTGTAACTCTTGCCATGGACGGTTAGATACACCCCGAATTTAAAAAAATCAAGCAGTATTAGAGATAAACTGGATTTAATTTTTTTCGTATAGTGAAAAGTAAGGCTATAGAGCATGCAATTGCAATTGCTGCAATTAATGCGATTTTTTCAATTGAAAATCCAGCATCTATAAAAAAGCCAAATAATGCTGTACCAAAAGCAGTTGCAAATACCATTAAAGCAGTAGTTAAAGCTTTAATAGATCCAATATATTTTACCCCGTAAATTTCTGCCCACGTTGATGATCCTAATAAGTTTGCTAGACCGTTTGATATTCCTACCAATCCAAGAAATAAAAAAGCAGTTTGTGGAGCATCAAAATATATGATCACTAAAGTTCCTAGGAATAATGGTATATTCATATAGATAAGTAATTTTCTACTTGTAAACTTATCAATTAAATATCCAGCAACAATTAAAGTAATTACAGAAAAAATTGAGTAAGACATAAAAGATTGAGCAATTGTATATTCGCCCCACCCTTTTGAATTTGTGACAAATGATTGATAGACAAATACTCCTGTTGCTATCCAGGGCATTGCCAACATGTTTAATGAGACAATGTAAAATCTATAATCTCCAAGAACTTCGATTCTTTTCCAGTTTTTTATATTATCCCCTTTTAATTTTTCATTTTGGTTGCTCTCTCTGGTATCTAATTTCACATCTTTAACTAAAATGTAAGATGCTAAAGGCAAACAAATTAAAACTATTAAAGAAAAGATTACCCATAGATCTTGCCAAATAATAATTGTTAAAAGATAAACAATTAATACTGGCATAATAAATTCTGCAGAAGATAGACCAAACCAAATAATGCTTAAAGCTTTACCTCTAGATTTTGTAAAATATCTTGAAATAGTAGTTGAGGCTGTGTGAGACATTAATCCTTGCCCAGAAAACCTCATTAAAAAAATTGCTACAAATAAAAAAGCTACTGAAGAAGTTTTGGAAAAGAAAAAAGAGGAAAAAGATAAAAGTGTCGTTACAAAGATTGCAAATTTTATCACATTTACATCATCAATTTTTTTTCCAATCCAAATAAGAAGCAAACTACTAAATAGAGTTGCAGATGCATAAATCGTGCCAAATTGTCCATGTGTTATAGAAAGAGTTTCTCTTATGCTAGAATTAAACAGTCCTATAAAAAAACTCTGTCCAAAACACGAAAAAAATGTAAAAATAAAACCAAAAATAATTACTTTTAAACTTAAACTTTTAAACATATAAATAATTTATGACTTGTAATGTTGCTTTCATAGGTCTCGGGGTAATGGGTTATCCGATGGCTGGTTATATATCAAAAGCTGGACACAATGTAACTGTTTTTAATAGAACAACTGCCAAAGCTGAAAAATGGATTTCTGAATATAAGGGTAAAATGGCTTCAACACCAAAAGAAGCTGCAGAAGGTGCTGATTTTATTTTTACTTGTGTAGGTAACGATGAGGATTTGAAACAAGTTACTTTAGGTGAAAATGGATTATTTCACAGTGCAAAAGAAGGTTCGATCTATGTGGATAATTCAACAGTATCAGCAGAAGTATCCAGAGAACTTTATAAAAATGCCAAAGAAAAAGGATTTGCATTTTTAGATGCACCAATTTCTGGAGGTCAATCTGGAGCTGAAGGTGGAATTTTAACAGTTATGGTCGGTGGTGATGAAGAAGCTTTTAAAAAAGCAGAACCAGTAATTGATTGCTATAGCAAAAAAGTAAAATTAATTGGTCCATCAGGAAGTGGCCAACTTACGAAAATGATGAATCAAATGTGTATTGCAGGAGTTGTTCAAGGTTTATCAGAGGCTATTAATTTTGGAATAAATGCTGGTTTAGACATTGATAAAGTAATGGAAACAATATCAAAAGGAGCAGCCCAATCTTGGCAAATGGAAAACAGATATAAAACTATGGTTGAGGATAAATTTGATTATGGTTTTGCAGTTGATTGGATGAGAAAAGATTTGAAAATTGTAATTGAAGAAGCAAAAAGAAATGGTTCACCTGTTCCAATTACTGAAATTGTTGATGAGTATTATGCTGATGTTCAAAAAATGGGTGGCAATCGTTGGGATAGTTCTAGCCTAATCGCTAGACTTAAAAAAAAGAAATAAACCAATGACAAATACTGTCCCATACTATGAGGACTTTTCCGAAATAAAAAAAAAAATTTGGTTAATGCTTGATGATGCTGTAACGAATAGATCGTCGCCTTTTCGAATTCCAGTATTTGTATGTGGGGACCAATCAGACTTTGACGGAAGAATTGTTGTTCTTAGAAAATCTGACCAATCAAATAATCTTCTTCAATTTCATAGCGATATACGATCTGACAAAATTCCAAAACTAAAAAAGAACAGTAATGCAGCGCTTATATTCTATGATAAAGAAGAAAAAATTCAGCTTCGAGTTAAAGTTAATTGCATAGTCAATCATGATAATGAAATAACTGAGCAATCATGGTTAAAAACTGCTCACGTAAGTCGAAAATGTTATCTAGTAAACAATGGACCAGGAACAGAAACCAATGAACCAAGCTCAGGTTTAAGTGAAGACATTGAAAAATCAGGCTTTACTATGGAACAAAGTGAAGAAGGTTATAAAAACTTTACTGTAATTCAATGTAATATTGAAAGCATTGAGTGGCTTTATCTTGCAGCAAAAGGTCATAGAAGAGCAAGATTTGATTTTTCAAATAATAAACAAAACTGGCTAGTTCCATAAAAATGCTAAGTGGATTTATTATAGCTATAGCGCTTGTTTTAGGGGGACTAGCAGTAATGAGGTTTGGCATTTTTCAAATAAGAAAATTTAAAAAGGGTGAAACTAGAGTTACTAAAAAAGTTAGTGAGCAACTAGCTTTTATAATTTTTTTTGTAATTATTTTAGGATTAATTGTTTATTCTGTTAGTGATTTGCTTTTTAGATAAATTAGTTTTCCTGATAAATGTCTAACTCATCTTCCCAAGATGCAGTAACATCTCTTCTAGCATAAAAACATTGATATCCAATACCTTCTTCAGGTTCAAATTTGTTATAGTCTTGTTTGGTAACTTTCCATTTATCTTTTGAGAGGCAGGTTACTTCAAATGGGTCAAAAGGAGTATCTGAAGTAGGAGTAAAATAAACACTATCTTGCATATCTGGACAACTTTCAATGTCATGACCCCAATAATCATCATTCTTTGGATCTAAAGTATGATTTGTTCCATCGCCTGACCTGCTCATCATATCTTTTGTTTTTTTAGTATTATGTCCTTCAATATAATTTGGCGAACATGTATAAATTCCTCCCATAGCGTGTAAAACTTCGTGTAAAATAAAATATCCAACCTCTTTTTTATTAAGTGGCCATTTTTTTTGATGTTTAGAAAATACATTGAATATTGGAAACCCACCAGAAAATGGCCAATCTTTATAACTAAAGTCTCCAAAGTTAAAATAAATTTTTTTAGGATTATTCATACCACTGTTAATTATAGATCTTCCGAATACATTTGCACAACTTCCCCATTTTGATTTTTTCATATCTTTTTTGGTTCTATTAACTCTAAGAAATGTAATATCCAGCTTTCCATCTTCACGTCTATCCCATTTTAATTTCTGACCTTCACCATTATTAAAATTTGATTTTTTATTTGCTTTTGCAGTTTTCTTCAAAATCCAATTATCTGCAATCTCTACCCATTTTTCTACATCTCCATTTATATCCCCTTCTTTATCTTTAGAGTCCTTTAATAAAGTGTAAACAACATGAACTTGAAAATCATCATTAACATCTGGTTGATCCTCAAAAAATCTGCCCGGTTTTTTATCGCTATCTAAAATTACTGGAGTTGTGTTACTATCATAGCATTTATCAGCATATGCATTTGGAATTATTAAAATAAATGAAATAAGTATTATTAATATCTTTTTCATCTCTAGAAATTATTGAACTCTTTATATCTATTATATGTACACCAAGTTCTTTTTTTTTTAATTTTTTTTAGTTTTTTATGAGAATATCTATCTCTCCATTCATAATTGCTATCAGGAGAAATACCTCGACCAACTTCAGCAGCCATTGCACATTTTAAGTAAACAGGATTAAATGGTGTGCTAGAAGTCGGGTCTAAAAAGACAGAATCTTTAAAATCAGGACAAGTAGGATCTTTATGATTATACAATGATGAGCCTAAATTATACTTGTCTCCCCCGTCAGGCCCTCCAATTATTGTTCCAGACTTGTGTGATTTTTTAGCTCCTTTTGTGCATGGCCAAGCAAATCCATTTACATGCATTAATTCATGTAAGGTAATTAGAATTCTTTTATTTTTACTTGGGTTATGTTTACTTTTTAAAAAAATATATCCATGATGCACGCTCCCTTGTCCACCATCCCTATGTCCTACATCTACCCATGCAAAATACAATTTATTTGGACTATTAAATCCTAATTTTGTTAAATAAGCGTCAGGATAGTTCATTCCATAATTTCCTTTATATTGTTTATCAAATCTAACAAAAGAAATATCCATTTTTCCATCTTCTCTTAAGTCATACCTAAACTTCTGATTACCCTTTGTCATTTCAAACATTTTTTCATTTGCTTCTAATAACTCTTTCTCCATTTTTCCATTGATATCCCATTCTCTATCCTCGCTATCTTTGTTTAAGAGATAAATAAAATGAACTTGAGGTTCATTAGTAACATCTGGTTGATCTTCAAAATATCTTCCAGGTTTTTCGTCTGAGGCAAAAGAGTAGGATGAAAATAAAAATATTATAAAAAATATAATTATTTTTTTCATTTTTTTAAAATACAGATTTTGAATATTTTTTCCAGTTTTCTTGATATCTAATAGCATTTTGTTTTACTGCTTCAATTTCATCAACAGTTAACTGACGAATAATCTTTCCAGGTGAACCCATCACTAAAGAGTTGTCAGGAATTTCCTTTTTCTCTGTAATTAATGATTTTGCACCAATAATACAATTCTTTCCTATTTTAGCTTTATTGAGAACTACAGCTCCAATACCAATTAAAGAATTGTCATCAATTGTGCAGCCATGCAACATTACTAAATGACCTATAGTTACATTCTTTCCAATTTTTAATGGATAACCTGGATCTGTATGTAAAACACTTCCATCTTGTACATTTGAACCTTCTCCAATATGTATATTTTCAATGTCACCTCTTAGTGTTGTATTAAACCAGACACTAGAGTTTTTTTCTAATGTCACATCTCCAATAATAACAGCATTAGGTGCCACCCAATTTTCGCCAAGGTTTTTTGGTTTTTTATCTTTTAAATCGTAAAACATAAATTATATAGTCTTTTATCATGGCATTAACAAAAACACCAATTTGTGACTTCGGCAAAAAAGCTGATAACTTTGAACTCAAATCTATAGATAACAAAATAATTTCACTAAACGATGCAAAGGGTGAAAATGGAACACTAATAATGTTTATCTGTAATCACTGCCCATATGTATTAGCTGTCATAAATAATGTTGTCGAAGATTGTAAAGAATTAGAAAATAATGGAGTTAAATCTATAGCAATAATGTCAAATGACCCAAAAAGATATGAAGAAGACTCATTTGATAATATGATTAAATTTTCAAAAAATCATAATTTTAATTTTCCATATGTAATAGATGAAACTCAAGAAGTAGCAAAAACTTATGGTGCGGTCTGCACTCCAGACTTTTTTGGATACAATAAAGATCTTGAACTTCAATATAGAGGAAGAATAAGAGAGTTAAAAAATTTAAAACCTATTGAGACTGGTGATAGTGAACTTAAAAATGCAATGAAAATGATTGCAAAATCAAAAAATGGTCCAAAAGAACAATTTCCTAGTATGGGCTGTAGTATTAAATGGTTTTAATAATTAATGTATTTAGTAATAACTAGAACTTTTCCTCCTGAATTAGGCGGTATGCAAAATCTAATGTGGGGACTAGCAAGGTCTCTTTCAAAAATTAACCTTATAAAAGTTTTTGCAGATTATCATGAAAATCATGAAGAGTTTGATAAATCAGTTTCATTTTCAATTGAAAGAGTCAGTGGAATAAAACTTATTAGAAAATATAGAAAATCATATATGATTAATGATTATCTTGAACAAAATAATAAGGTGCAATGTATTATCGCGGACCATTGGAAAAGTTTGGAGCTTATAAAAACAAATAAAAAAAAAATCTGCTTAATTCACTCAAAAGAGATTAATCACCCAAAAGGTTCAAGTTTAAATAAAAAAGTATTATCAGTTCTAAATAATGTTGATCATATTGTAGCAAATTCAAATTATACGAAAAAATTAGCAATAGACTTGGGTGTTGAAGAAAACAAAATTGTTATAATTAACCCTGGAATTGACCAAGTCAGTGAGGTTCCTGAGAAATATTTGAATGAGGCGGAAGAAATGCTTAAAGGAAAAAAAAATAGAATAATTACAGTTTCTAGATTTGATAAAAGAAAAAATCATGAAAAAGTGATTATGGCTGTTAGAAACCTCAAAGAAATTTATCCGGATATTACTTATACATGTATCGGATACGGTGAGGAGGAGGAAAAATTAAAAAAATTAGTAATTGAACTTAAATTAGAAGAACAAGTAACTTTCTTAAAAGATATTCCTTCAGATTTAAAAAATGCTCTTATTTCTAAGTCGGATATTTTTGTAATGCCTTCAATAATTTATAAAAAGTCAGTTGAAGGCTTTGGTATTGCTTACGTCGAGGCTGCACAATATGGTATCCCTTCAATTGGTGGGAAAGATGGAGGAGCCTCAGACGCAATAATCCACGAAAAAACTGGCTTGATATGTGATGGAAATAAATTGGAAGATGTATATTCAAGCATAGATAATCTTTTTAAAAATAATAAATATTTAGAATACGGAAAAGAAGCAAAAATTAATGCTGAAAATTTTATCTGGGATAGAATAATTGAATCCTATAAGAGAATCTTATAAGAATGAGACATGTTAGAAAAATTTAATAATATTTGGTATTTAACAATATTTATAATCCATTTTGCTGGAGTAGGATTTTATGCTTTTCAAACTATTTTTAAAACAAAATACTTTTGCTCGAAATTTGAAATAGACGACACAGGATTTCCAATGGTTAGATTTGTTGGTGCCATGATGTTGGCTCAAGTTTTAATGGCAATCTACATTTTATTTATTAGAAGAAATGGAATTGTAGCAGCAGGTTCTTTTTTTAATTTAGTTTTTCTTACTAATTTATGTATTTATTTGGTTAATTCTTACTCACTTTTAATAGACAAAACAGGAGTAAAATCTCCAGAAAAATCAAGAGAAGGTATTATAGCACCACTTATTTTAACTGCTTTGAGTGCAACTCTCTGCTATGGCTTATCAGATAAAATTTACCTTTACTAGATTATAAATTTTTAATTAATTTTTTTTAACGTTTTATATATATGCCATATAATTATAAGAATAGTTGTAGCTAAGATACAGGCTGTGAGAGCTCTGTCCCATAAAAATTCCCAAGAACCATTGCTTAATAATAAAGATCTTCTCAAATTTTCTTCCATCAAACCACCTAGCACAAAGGCAAGTATCAAAGGTGGCATAGGAAAATCATATAATCTTAGAAATGTAGCAACAACTGCAATTCCAATCATTAAATAAATATCAAAGTTATTAAATGACATTACATAAATTCCAGTAATAGAAAAAAATAGGATTAACGGTATTAGATAATTTTTTGGGACTGCTAGAATTCTAGCTATGTAAGGAATAAGAGGTAAATTTAGAATTAATAAAATTACCATCCCAATATACATTGACATAATTATGGACCAAAAAATCTCAGGGTTTGTCATATACAATCTTGGTCCAGGTTGAACTCCAAAACCTAATAAAGCCCCTAACATTACGGCAGTGGTTCCACTGCCAGGTATACCTAAAGTAAGCATCGGAACAAATGATCCTGAACATGCTGCATTATTTGCAGTTTCTGGTGCAGATAATCCATTTACACTCCCCTTACCAAATTTTTCTTTTTCTTCATCGTTAACAATATTTCTTTCCATTCCGTAAGCTAAAAAAGAAGCAATAGTAGCCCCTGCTCCAGGCAAAACCCCAATTAAAAAACCAATTACTGATGACCTAGGTATTGTCTTGTACATTTTGGTTCTTTCTTCTTTATTAATTTTAATTGAACCAAGTTCAGTCAATGACACTTGTTTAGCAGCACTTGTAGGATCATTTCTTTTCAAGATTATTGTTAAGGCCTCACTCATCGCAAAAGTTGCCATAACAACAAGAACAAAGCTAATTCCATCCGTTAAATTCATATTATTAAATGTAAATCTTGTAATATCAGATAAGCTATCTTGACCAACAGATGCCAACATTAAACCAAGTACTACCATCATCATAGCTTTTAAAAATTGACCTTTGGATGAAAAAGCTGCAATTGCGGTCAAACCTAAAATCATTAATGCAAAGTAATCTGGTGATCTAAATGATAAGCTTACTTTTGATAAACTTGGAGCCATAAATAATAGATAAATGGCAGATAATGTTCCACCAGCAAAAGAACTCCAAGCAGCAATTGCTAAAGCTTTTCCCGCTTTACCTTGTTGAGCCATTGG
The DNA here is from genome assembly GCA_902527265.1 of uncultured Pelagibacteraceae bacterium. Taxonomy (GTDB): domain Bacteria; phylum Pseudomonadota; class Alphaproteobacteria; order Pelagibacterales; family Pelagibacteraceae; genus Pelagibacter. The sequence goes on from CABZNY010000009.1 coordinate 17,051, forward strand.
GTAACCATCAAATGAAGTTGCAACCGTACCTGGAACACCAGGTGCGTTTAATAGTATTGATGATGTAGAGCCTCCAAATACTGCTCCATAATAAACTCCTGCCATTAAAATTAAACCAGTTGCAGGATCAAAACCATAAGTAATTGGTATCATTAAAGCTATCGCCGTCATTGGGCCAAGTCCTGGCAACATTCCAATAATTGTTCCAAAAAAACAGCCAAGCATTACCATTAAAATATTTTGTAAAGTTAGTGCAGTTGTTAAACCAATTAGAATTCCTTCAATCATCCCATAACTCCAATTGATTGTAAGAATGGATCTCTTAAATAAATATCAAGAACGCCATGAAGCAAATACATAAAAGCTGCTACAAAAGGAAAAGACAATATGAACATTAAGACCCATCTTCTCTCTCCTAAAAAATAATATGATGAAAACAAAAATAATGATGTTGCTAAAAAATAACCAACTTTTAAGATTGTAGCACCATAAATTATCGCAATAATAATAAGTATTACTGTTTTTTTATATTCTAAAGTTTTATGTTGAACTTTTATTGTATAAGGATCTGGTAAAATTAGTTTTAATCCTGAAAAAAAAAGGCCTGCATAACCTAGATAAATTGGGAATGTTCTTGCATTAAAAGGTGCATTTTCGTCGAATGCAAAAACTTGAATTTGATAAGCTGTATATAAATAAAATGCTGAAAATATAAAAAAGAGCAGTGATATAACTTTTGTAGTATTTATATTCACTGCTCTAATTTTTAATAATCTTTTAAGATTATATAACTCCTAATTTCTTCATAAGAGCTGTCATTTCTTCAGTTTGTTTTTCTAAGAAAGAAACAAACTTACCTTCTGGATTATAAATATTAACCCATGCATTTCTTGCTCTAACAGTTTCCCATTCAGAAGTTTTTTGTACATCACCTAACATTTTAGCAATTTTAGATTTATCTGCACTACTCATTCCTGGAGGTCCAAAGAAACCTCTCCAGTTAACAAATTGCACATCATAACCTTGTTCTTTAAGAGTTGGTGCATCTGGAGCATCAGAAACTCTTGAAGGAGCTGTAATACCAATAATTCTTACTTGGTCTCTTGCACCCATAAGCTCACCTAAACCAGTAGAGATAATTTGTGTTTCCCCAGATAAAAGTCCAGCTAAAGCTTTTCCACCAGCATCATAAGGAATATAAGCAACATCATTTGGATTAGCACCAGCAGCCTGGAAAGCTAAAGCACCAATTAAATGGTCCATACTTCCTCTTACTGATCCACCAGCCATTTTAATAGAGCTTGCATCTTTTTTATATGCATCAACTACATCTTTAAAATTTTTATAAGGTGAATTTTTTGCAACTGCTATTGCACCATAATCTCCAATAACACCAGCTATTGGCACAACATCTTTATAAGATAAAGTTCCACTTCCACTTACATAACCTTTGTGTCTTGTAATTGATCTTAATACTAATGGTGTTGATTGAACTAAGACTGTATTTGCAGGCTTATTATTAATCATGTAAGCTAATGCTTTTCCACCACCACCACCTGACATATTTTCAAATGATGCACTTTTTAACATACCAGCTTTTGTTAAAGCTTCTCCAGTGCCTCTAGCAGTTCCATCCCAACCACCACCAGCACCACCACCAATTACAAAGTGCAATTTATCAATTGCTATTGAACTAGTTGTTGTTGCTGAAAGTATAAGAATTGCTGAGAATAAAACTGAAATTATTGATTTAATTAGTTTCATTATTTTTTCTCCTATTATAATTATAATTAGTTATTAAACATAAATTAAAATTCAGTGTCAATGAGGATTTATTATTTAAATATTAAACGTGATTCCATTTAAAAAATTATTAAATGAGCTTAACATTAGTTATAAGGCTTTAATCATAGGGGTAATAGGGGGTTATATTGGAACTCTAATTGGTCTTCCTTTGCCTTGGTTGCTAGGTGCTTTAGGTTTAAATCTGTGTATTGCTTTTACTAATTTTAAAATTGAATTCTCAACAAAATTACTTAATCCAGTATTTCTGATGGTTGGTATTATTTTAGGCGGAACATTGAATGTATCTTTATTATATAAAATTCATTTATGGATATTCTCATCTGTGGCTATGGTTGTTTGTACTGTAGTCAGCACTATTTTAGCAGGATACTATTTTGTTAAAGTTTGTAAATTTGATAAGTTTATTGCAACACTTGCCGCACTACCTGGGGCATTTATCCCAATAGCTGCAGCACTTTTAGAGTATGGAAAAAAAGAAAATCATAAACAAGTTTTAATTCCTCAGGCTACGAGAGTTATATTTATTGTAAGTTTTGTACCTATATTATTTATTAGCAAGTTAGGATTTTCCGAAATTGCAGGATATAATTATGAAAATATTTACGATCTAAGATATTTTTTAGAAATTATTTTTTTAATAGTTATTTGTTATTTATTTTCTAAATTGCTCAAAAAATTTAATATCCCTTCACCTATACTTGTTGGTGCAATGGCCTTATCTGGCTTATTTTATACTTTTGAGATTGTTAACTCTAGATTCCCAGATACAGTAATAAATATAGCTTTCATTTTTTTGGGTACTGCTCTTGGAAGTAGACTAAATGGATTAAAGCTAAAAGAATTATTCTTTTATATCTTTCACGGTTTAATTGTTTGTTCTATTTTAGTTATTGTTGCGATGATTACAGCTTACTTTCTTCAGTATTTAGGATTTGATTTTATTCCAACTTTTTTAAGTTTTGCTCCTGGAGGAATTCATGAAATGGTTGTGATTAGCGTTGCCTATAATATTGATCCTATTTTTGTAAGTTATCATCATTTTTTAAGAATATTAATAATTGTAGCTTTTTTACCATTTTTGCTAAAAAAATTTGGGAACAACTCTATTAAAAATACAAAGTTTAAATAAAATCAAATATTAACTTTGTACTACTGACAAGAATTAAACCATAGATAATGTTGTAAAACAAATTTTCCTCTATAATTTTAAGCAATTGATAACCGATAAATATTCCAATTAAAGCCAATGGAAAAAGTGAGACAGATTGAAATAAGGTATCAAAATTCATCATTGATAGATAAATATACAAAGGTAGCTTTATTAAGTTAACACAACTAAAAAAGATAATTCTCGTTCCTACATATATTTCTTTTTTTAACCTTAATGGAAGTAAATAAAGACTTGTGGGTGTTCCGCCAGCATGCACACAAAAACTAGAAAATCCTGCAATAGATGAACAAATAGCACCCTTCAAAAAGTTTTGCTTGGCTGGAACTGTTTTTTCTTTTTTAAACAGAAAGTAGTGCCCAGCAAATATAAATCCCATTATTCCAACTATTAATTTAAGTAAATCCTCGGAAAAATGATTGAATGTTAAGGAACCAATTACAATCCCTATTGCCGCAAACGGTACAATTACTTTCAATATACTAAAATTAAACTCTCTTCTAAATCTGTAAACAGCAATCATGTCTGAAAAAATTAAAATAGGTAGAATAATTGCTAATGCCTGCTGTAATGGCATTACAACTGTCATCAATGGGACTGATATTAATGATATAGAACCACCTAAACCTGATTTTGCAATACCATACAAAATAATTGCCGGAACTACACTTATGAAAAAAAGGAAATTGATTTCCATTAATTGAAAGATTTTATAAAATATTCAAATACTTTTTCGGCAGATAATTTATTTAAGTCTGTTACTTGAATTGCTTTAAAATTTTCTCTCTCTATACTTACTTTATAAGCAGTAGTATGAGAGCCGAATAAAGCTAAACCATTAGAATCCAAGTGTGCTGCTATATGTGCAGGTCCAGTGTCATTTGCTACAACGAAAGAACTATCTTTTATTAATGTAGCAAGCTCAGAAATATATAAAGATCTATTTTCTTTTAAAATTGAAATCGCATTAATTTCTTTTGTCATATTAATTTCATCAGGACCTGGAGCTACAATAATTTTATATTCATCTTTAAATTTATTCTTAATTAAATCTATAAGTTTATTATAATTAGGCCATTTTTTAATCTGTAAATGTGGAGAGCAAAAAGGAAATAAAATTATATATTTATTTAAATCAAATTTTTTTTTTATATTTTCAATATTGGAACAAGCCCACTTAAAATCAGGAAACATAGTATTTTTAGTATTAACTCCAGATGTTTCTAATTGATGTTTAAATCTTTCTAAAACGGGATTTTTATCAAATTCATCCTTGGATTTATCTTTTGGTAAAGTGGTTTCAGAAGACGACCAAACAAGATTGCTAGCATTTGGGAACAATATTTTCTTATAGAAATTTGAACGAGAAGAATTTTGTAAATCAAAAACTTTTATAAATTTATATTTTTTTAATTTGCGCATGAGATTGAATAAATAAATCAGATTAAATCTTGATAATCTCTTATCCAAAATTATGTCCTCTAAATATGGATTTTTTTTGAAAAGATCAATGTAAGGCTTTGATGTTAATAAATAGACTTTATCATCTTTATGAAAATCAGAAATATCTTGAATTGCACCGCTCGCTTGGGCTATATCACCTAAAGATCCATGTTTAATTATAAGAATATTAGACATATTTTTAACAACTTAACACACTATGTTTATATATGAATAAAATTTTAGTTGAAGTATCTGTAGGTGAACTTTTAGATAAAATCTCAATTTTAGAAATCAAAAAAGAAAAAATTAAAGACTCAGATAAATTAATATTTATTAATGATGAATATCTAGTTTTAACAAAACAATTAGATGAAAACATAATTTTAAAAGATGAATTAAAAAAACTTTATGAAGAATTAAAGGCAATAAATGCAAAACTTTGGGATATTGAAGATAAAAAAAGAATGTGTGAAAAAAATAGTGATTTTGGTGAAAATTTTATAAAACTATCAAGAGATGTTCATTTTCTAAATGATGATAGAGCAAAAATTAAATTAGCAATAAACGATAAAACTGGTTCAAAGATAAAAGAGATTAAACAATACACAAACTATTAAAGCATACTTGGAATAACTTTTCTTAAATCCATAGCTATTTTTGGAATTATATTTGAATATATAATTCCTTTACCAACTTTCTTAAGAGCCATTATTTTACCATCGGGTGAAATAATAACTGTATGCCCAAAAGTTTCTCTTTTAATCGTATTTTTTCCTGTTTGATTAGGTGCAAAAATATAACAAAAGTTTTCAATTGCTCTTGCTTGTAATAGAGTTAACCAATGTCTTTGACCGGTTGTTTTAGTAAATGCAGATGGAACAGTAATAAAACTTAGATTTCTTTTTGATAAATTTCTATAAAGTTCTGGAAATCTTAAATCATAACAAATTGAAAGACCTATTTTTCCCCAGGGTAATTTAGCTGATACTAATTTTTTACCTGCCTTAAATACTTTACTTTCTTTATGTTGTTCTTTTTTTGAAACTTTAACATCAAACATATTTATTTTATCATAATAAGTATTTATTTTACCCTTAGGTCCAATAAGAATTGATCTGTTTCTTAATTTGCTTTTTTCTTTAATGCACATTGAGCCAAGAAGTATCCATTTCTTCTTTGTTTTAGCTATAAATTTTACTTTTTTTATTATTGGATCATGTTTCATTTCATATGAATATTTAAATAAATTATTTTTGTCAGCAGACATCAATGAAGAAGTTTCTGGGGTGATTATTAAGTCTGCTTTATTTACAATTGCTTGATTAATATATTTTACAATATCTTTAAAATTTTTATTATAATCTTCCCCACTAGATAATTGAATACAAGCTACTTTCATGTTTGAAATCCGTATTTTTTTTCTAAATACTTTATAATATTGTGAATTATAAATGTAATAAATAAATAAATTATTCCTGCTGTAATAAAAGCCTCAAAAGGTTTAAAAGTTAAAACATTTACTTTTCTAGCCTCACCCATTAAATCCATAATTGTTATAACACTTGCAAGTGAAGTACCTTTAAGCATTAATATTATTTCATTCCCATATGCTGGAAGTGATTGTTTTATAGCTATTGGCAATTGAATTCTGTAAAAAGTTATTTTTTTTGTTACTCCTAAACTTTGAGCGGCTTCAATGTAACCTTTTTTAATTGTCTGAAATGCTGATCTTAGTATCTCAGACGTATAAGCTCCTGTATTTAAGGAAAATGCAATAATTGCACACCAGTATGGTTCTTTAATTATTGCCCAAAAAAATGAATTTCTTAATAATTCTATATTAGCTAACCCATAATATATTAAATATAATTGAACAAGAAGAGGCGTTCCTCTAAAAAAATAAGAGTAACCATAGGCAAACTTATTAATTATTGGATTTTTATTAATTCTTAAAATTGCAAAAATTAAACCTATTATTAATCCAAAAAACATTGATGATACTAAAAGTTGAAGAGTGATAACTGCACCACTTAATAAGCTGGGAAAAATACTAATCATTAATTTTATATCCATCAGTATCCTTTGCTATATTTTACTTCTAATTTATTAATTAATTTCATACTTAAGAAAGTAAGCATTAAGTATAAGACAGCCGCTACAGAATAAAAAAATAAAGGATCTCTAGTTGAACCGGCAGCAATATAAGATTGCCTCATTATTTCTACTAATCCTGTTACAGAAATTAAAGAAGTATCTTTTAAAGTTATTTGCCAAACATTACTTAGGTTAGGAATTGATAGCCTCAACATTTGCGGTAAAATAATTTTGTAAAATTGAATATTTTTTTTAATTCCCAAAACTTTTGAAGCTTCAAATTGACCTTTATCAATTGATAATATAGCTCCTCTAAAAACTTCAGTAGAATAAGCTCCAGAGATAATCCCAATTGCAAGAGCACCAGTTATAAATGCATTTATTTCAATATAACCATCATACCCAAAAATTGAAGCTACATACATTGCAGCTCCTGTGCCACCAAAAAACAATAGGTATATTACTAATAGTTCTGGAACCCCTCTAATAATAGTAGTGTAACAATTTCCAATGATATTAAGTGATTTTTTTTTAGATAGTTTTAAAGGTGTAAATATTAATGCGAATAAAAATCCTATTACCATAGCTGCAATAGAAACAGCAATTGTCATTAGGGTTGCGAAAAACAGTTCGTCTCCCCAACCAGTATCTCCAAATGATAGAAGTTCCATATAGATTGGCGACTATATATTATAGTCGCCATATCTAAAATTAATTACATAGAAGCGTCAAAGCCGAACCATTTAATAGCAATTCTGCTAATGTGGCCATCTTTTCTTGCTTTATCGATTGCTTTGTTAAAAGCTTTTAAGAGTTTAGTATCGTCTTTTCTAATACCTACCCCTACACCATTACCAAATGCACCACCAGAAAAAGTTGGTCCCACAAGTACAACAGCTTCACCAGATTTTTCTGCATAGTCAGTAAATGCTACCGCAGCAGCTAAAGCAACATCACATCTACCATTACTTAAATCGAGATTAACCTCATCTTGAGTTTTATACGTTTTCAAATTTATTTTTCCAACATCACCAGACTCTAAGAAATTTTGATGGATTGTTCCAATTTGAGTACAAACTGTTTTACCTGATAAAGCTGATGTTAAAGTTTTCATAGCTTTATTTACAGAAGAACCACCTAAATTTAAATTCACAGCTTCTGGAGTATCGACTCCCTCTAAGTCTGAACCTTTCATGACAGCCAAGGATGCTACTTCATCAGCATATCCTTGTGAAAAATTAATTGTTTTCATTCTTTCATCAGTGATTGACATTCCAGCCATTATAGCATCAAATTTTTTTGATGTTAAAGCTGGTATCATGCCATCCCAATCTTGCTCAACTATTTCACATTGCTGTCCTATGTATCTGCAAAGTGTCCATGCAAGTTCTACTTCAAATCCAATAAGTTTACCTGAAGCATCTTTTGAATTCCAGGGTGGGTATGCTCCCTCCGTTCCAATCTTAATTTTATCAGCATTAGAATTACTAATTAAAAATAAAGATAACAGAACTGTTAAAAATATATTTTTTATTACATTCATTATTTCCTCCATTAAAAGAATAATTATTTCATAATTTTTGAGATTTAAAAAGAAGTTTCTAGTGATTTATCGATGAAGAAAAATTCCAAGAGCAATCAAAACTTGGTATATAAACTCTAGATAATTTAGTATTACCAAAATTTTCATTAAATATGTTTAGCCAATTCTCTACTTGTTTAGGTTTTTTGTCTTGGCTTCCCACCTGAGCTGTAATGACTCCTTTTGGCTTTAAAATTCTTACAAGTGAATTCATATTTTTAGCAGCTAAATCTATACAGTATTGGTCATCATTTAAGTCAACATATATCTGATCATATGTATCATCTTTGACTGTTTTAATGCTTTCAAAAGCATCTCCCCAAACACATTTTACTGAATTTTTCTCTGTCGCTTTCTCACCAATTTTACCTAGATGCTTATCACATACTTCAACTACTTCAGGGTCTAACTCATACCAATCAATAAAACTAAAATTTTTTGATATACATTCTCTTGCTACACCACCATCTCCACCACCTATGATAGCTGCTTTTTCTTTACTTGAATTTAATTCAAGTCCTGAATTTACAAAAGTAGAGCTATAAAGGTATTCATCTTTTTCTGCTACTTGAATTTCATTATCTATAAACAAAGCTTTTCCAAATTGTTCTAATTCTAGAATCTCAATATGTTGGCCTACCTTTGACTTAAAATTTTCTAAAACATTATTAACTACATATGATTTTTTTAAACCAGGTGAACTATAATTATCATGATAGAGATCTACTGTGTCTCTATTAAATTCTTTTATAATTATTTGAGAATGTTCTATCTCATCTTTAATAATATCTAAAGCAACAGAGGGTGAAATCTTCGCACATGTAAAAAAGTCAAAACTTATAATTCCCTTTTCTGGAAATGTATGAAAACTAATATGACTTTCAGCCAACAATGCAACTAAAGTAAATCCTTGTGGTTCAAATTTATATTTAGAAATTTCAAGTACTGTAACCTTCGCTATTTTCGCGATTTTATAAACTAATTTCTCAAAGAAAACAGGATCGTATTCCTTTTTTGTGCCTATTATATCAAGCGTAATATGTTCTCCAACTTTAGCCATATGAATATTTGATAACTTTACTAATTTAATTTTTTGCTTCTTTCAAATAAAAAACTACGATAATAATTTATGTGAGGATATTACTTTGAAAAATAATTGGTCAAATATAGAAGCTAAGAAATATATATCAAAATACAAGAAACTGGGTCATTCTAGGGATATGGCGCTGAGAGTTTATACAACTAGATTGCTAGGAAGAAATAGTGAATTGGTTTTACATGGAGGTGGTAATACCTCTGTTAAAACTACAGTTAAAGATTTAGATGGAAAAAACTATGATGTTTTGTGTGTAAAAGGGAGTGGATGGGATATGGCAGAAATTGAGCCAGAAGGTTTGCCAGCTGTAAAACTAAACCCTCTTTTGGCATTAAAGAATAAAAAAAAACTATCAGATGAAGAAATGGTAGCATATCAAAAAAGGAATTTAATTAATATTAAATCTCCAAATCCGTCAGTTGAAACTTTTCTTCATGCTTTTTTACCATTTAAGTTTGTTGACCATACACATTCTGATGCGATTATGAACGTAACTAACAGACCAAATGGTATTTCTTTTTGCAAAAAGATATTTGGAAAAAAAGTAAGTATTATTCCTTATGTAATGCCAGGATATGGATTAGCTCAAAAGATTAAAGAGGTTTACTTAAAAAATCCAAATATAAACTGTCTTATTTTACTTAATCATGGAATTTTCACGTTTTCTAACGATGCAAAAGAATCATATGAACTAATGATCAAATATGTGAGTGATGCTGAAAAGGCTATAAAAAAATTAAAAAGAAAAAAAATCAAACAAATAAAAAGTTTAAATACTAAAATTACTCCTGCACAAATAGCACCAATACTTCGAGGACTTACATCTAATGGTGCAAATAAGAAATTTGTTCTTACTTTTAGAAACAATAAAATATTGAAGTATTTTATTGATGGAAAAGAGGTGTCAAGATATTCTGCAGAAGGAACTGCAACACCAGATCATGTAATAAGAGTTAAACCCTTTCCTTTAATTATAAAACCTAAACCTAAATCCTCAATTAGTGAATTTAAAAAAACCGCAAAAAAAGCATTTTTTAATTATAGGAAAAAATATATTCAATATTTTGAACAAAACCAAAAAAAGGTTAAAGAAAAAAAAACAATGCTAGATACTTCACCAAGAGTAATAATAGTACAAAATATTGGGATATTTTGTGTGGGTAACAGTCTTAAGGCTGCAAATATTGCTGTTGATTTGACAGAGACTAACGCAAGAGTAATTTCATCTGTTGAAGAAACCTCTAAGTATAAATTTATATCAAAAAAAGATATTTTTGATGTTGAATATTGGTCTCTTGAACAAGCAAAATTAAAAAAAGAAAAAAAGGAATTAGAAGGAAGTATTGTTGTTATCACTGGTGCTTTTGGTGGAATAGGAACGGCAACATATAAATTATTCAAAAAATATGGCGCAGAAGTAATTTTAATAGACAATAATAAAAAAAAGGTTGATGAAATGAGTAAAAAATTAAATGATCTTTGCATTTATTGCGATGTAACCAATAAAGAAAGTGTTAAAAGAGCATTTAATTTAATTTCATCTCAATTTGGTGGGATAGATATTTTAATATCAAATGCGGGTACTGCTACAGGAGGTTCTATTGCAGAGGTAAGTGATAAAATATTAAGAAAAAGTTTTGAAGATAATTTCTTTTCTCATCAATACTGCGCTTCTGAAGCTACAAGAATTATGAAACTTCAAAATAATGAAGGATGCTTATTATTTAATATTTCCAAACAGTCTGTAAATCCAGGTAAAAATTTTGGACCCTACGGTTTACCAAAATCTGCGTTATTAAATCTTTGTAAACAATATGCCGTTGATTATGGTTCTTACGGGATAAGATCTAACGGGGTTAATGCAGATAGAATTAGAAGTGGGCTTCTAAATGATAAAATGATCAAATCAAGGGCAAAAGCTAGAGATGTTACTACTGACAATTATATGAAGGGCAATTTACTTTTAAATGAAGTCAAAGCCGAAGATGTAGCCAAAGCATTCTTTCATCTTTCAATTTCAAAAAAAACTACTGGAGCTATTTTAACAGTTGATGGTGGAAATATTGCTGCATCTTTGAGATAGTTTATGACTTTTTATCAACCAGTTAAATTACCAAAATTAATGGTAGCTCCAAATGGAGCAAAAAAAGTCAAGAAAGATCATCCAGAAGTTCCTTTAACAATTAAGGAAACAGTTGAAGTTGCTAAAAAATGTTTTGAGGCAGGAGCAGGTGCTATTCATCTACATGTAAGAAATGATAAAGGTGAACATGTTTTGGATGCTGGACTGTATAAAGAGGCATTAAATGAATTAGAACATCAGATTCCAAAAATGCATATTCAGGTTACTACTGAAGCAATTGGCAAGTATTCTCCTGAAGAAATGAGGAAACTTGCATATGATGTTACTCCACCAGGTACATCAATCGGTACAGCTGAATTAATACCTTCAAGAAACCCAACAGAAGAAGATATAAAATTATATAAATATTTGACGGAGGCTGGAACTAAAATACAGCATATTTTGTATAATCCACAGGATGTAGACTTATTGGTGAAACTTTTAAATAAAGCAGAAATTCCAATTAAAGGAGCTTGGTGTTTATTTGTAATTGGTCATTACACTGGTAAAATTAGTTATCCAGAAAAAATTTCAGAGTTCTTAAAAGTAATGAAAAATAATAATGTCAATTTAGATTGGTCAATATGCGCTTTTGCAAAAGAGGAAATGAGTTGTTTGGAAAAAGCGATTAACCTAGGTGGTAAAATTAGAGTAGGATTTGAAAATTCCTTGTATATGCCAAATGGAGAAATTGCTCCAAACAATCATTCAAAAATATTAGCTGTGAATGAGATGTTCAAGTTATCGTAAAATCGAGGAATATTTTTTAAAAAGTACGCCAACATCTTTATTTGATCTTGCTGAGGCTAAAATAAATCTATCAGGTCTTACTAAAATAGCTTTTGAATTAATATTTTTTAAATATCTTGATACTTCACTTAAATTCTTTGCTTTCAATATGGAGTCATTTTTTGAGGTTTTAGGCTTTATATCTGAAGATAAAATTATCATTCCTTTTTTTGAAAAATAATCATCAAGAATTTTATTATTTTTAAGTTTGAATTGAGGAAAAGTTTTTCCTCTATTTCTATCCTTTAGGTTACCTAGACCTTTTCCTAGTTTAGGCTTAATTGACTGCATGCTTTTAATACCTTTGTTATCAGATTTTATATTGTCTGTTATTTGAATGGACTCAACAGCATTTACAAATTCTCCCATCCTCATAGTGGTTTCAATATATTCTTTAACATTGAGAGATCTTTCTGATTGATATGTGTTTAAAAGTGTTTCATTAAATTTATTTCTTATACAGTTGGCAATTTTCCATGCTAAATTTGATGCATCCCTAATTCCAGCACACATCCCTTGTCCCATAAATGGTGGCATTAAATGAGCAGCATCACCAGCTATAAAAACTCTACCTTTTCGCCATTTTCTAGCAATAGCAGACTCAAATGTATAAATTGTTTTTCTCTCAATAATTGCTTCGCTTTTATTTAGCCAAGGTTTTAGAAAATGCCAAATATAATTTTCTGATAAAACTTTTTTATCACTATGATTTTTTTTAATTGCAAATTCCCATCTTCTACGTCTACCAACATTTCTACAATATGTTGCTGGTTGTTTTGGATTTGAATATTGAATTGTTCTATCTGGTAAATTATTTTTTTTCTTTTTTAATATTAGATCAACTACCGCCCATTTTTGAGTAAAACCTAAATTATCCATTTTTGTTTTCATTTGTTTTCTAGTTATAGAGTTGGCGCCATCACAACCAATTACATATTTTGACCTTACGAGATATTCTTTATGATTATTTATATTTAAATAAGTTATATCCACATGATTTTTTGAATTTTTAATTTTTATAACTTCAGAATTTTGTTCAACCAAGACTTTTTTATAATTTTTTAATTTTTTTCTAAGTTTTTTTTCCAGATCTGGTTGATGAAATCTATAACTTGGATACCATCCATTAGCTGTGATTTTTTTTGGTCTTGGCCAATCTAATATTACTTTATCTTTAGAATTAACGAATTTCGTTCCTTTATTAATTATAGTATGTTTCAAAAATTCTTTTGTAATTCCTATGGTTTGGAATACTCTCATTATTTCATCATCAAAATGAACTGCTCTAGGTAGTGGATAAAAGCTTTTTTCTCTATCAAGAATTAATATGGAAAAGTCATGCATTGCCAGAAGGTTTGCTAAAGTCCCTCCCGCGGGTCCTAATCCTACTACTGTGACATCAAATTCTTTCATTGATATTTTTAAAAATTATTTATTTTTTTAAATTTGAATATAACCAAGGACAATCGATTAACAATGGAGCTTGTTTACCTCGAGATGCAGTTTCAAGTCTTTTATTTCTAAATTTCATTCTCTCATCATCTGGTAAATAAAGTCTTTCATGTCCCCAAAAACTAGGCCCCTCAAATGTTTCAATAGGCTGCCATGTATCCGGGTTGATAATCCTACCGCCCCATCCATTTTCAATAAAAAAACCAGATGGTGTAATTGAATAAAATGAAGTCATATAATCATTGGTATGTCGTCCCATTGTATAAGCAATTGCGTTATCTTTGTATTGTAACAAGTCATACCCTTGACCTACATCATCTAAGTTGTTGTATTCAACCATAAAATGATGGAATCCAGTTCCACCTGAACCAAATAAAGCTAAACTATGATGTCTACCATTTACATGAAAAAAGCATAAAGATATTGGAGTATGACTATAATCACTTATCTTGAATCCCATTACATCTCTGTAGAAGGGAATTAAATCATCAATATTTTTTACATGTACAACAGCATGTCCCATCCCTAGTGCCCCAGTCTTAAACCCTGAAATTGGCCTACCTGGTTTGAAAGGATCTGTATCAATCATAGGCTTATAAACAAGTTCAATACGATTTCCTTGTGGGTCGTTAAAATAAATTAAATCCTCAACAAAACGTTTATCAGCAAAAGAAGTTTTTCCATGATTTACTGCTATTTTATTTTCCTCTAATTTATTTGCAAAAGTTTGAAGATCTTCTTTGCTCTCAACTTCCCATCCTAAAAATCCTAATCCATCTCCTTTATGACCAGTTATTGTTAATCTTTGTTTTTGGTCATCCATTCTAAAAGACAGAATTTCTTTTCCACGGTCCATCTGTTGCATACCGAGGTATTTTTGAGAATACTCTGACCAATCCTCAAATTTATCTGAATTAACTCCAATATAACTTAAAGCTTTTACTGCCATTTTTTTATTATACTTAATTTTGAAAGAGCCCGCTATGAAATTAGCGGGCTCGAATTTGACTATTAACCGTCTATTTTAGAAATTACTTCTCTTGCTCTTTTTAATACAGCATCTCCATCAAGACCTTTGCCTTTCATTTCTGCTAACCAGTCTGATTCAATTGGAGCTAATATTTTTTTGTATTCAGCTAACACTGAATCAGATGCAACAGTTATCTCGTGCCCTGGGGTATTTTCTACTTGAACTCTCATCTTGGCATTCTGAGTATCAATTAAATTAGATGCCCAATCACCAAACCATTGACCTGAATGTTTATCAACACATCCTTTTGCTGCTGAAGAAAGACCATTATATTTTCCTTCATTCATTATTAATCCAAATGTAGCATTAGTAATGTTAACTTCTGTATGATATTTAGTAACATCAAATAATCTAAATGAACCAATTGCTGTATATGGGAAAGGTGTACCATCTATAACACCTTTATTTAAGGCTTCTGAAGTTCCTGGTGCTGGTACTTTAACCCCAGTTGCTCCTAAAGTTTTAAGAATTGTTCCAGCTATTTTGCTTGGAACTCTCATTTTTTTTCCTTTAAAGTCTGCAGGCTTAACTACTTTTGTATCCTTCATATGGATTTGGTATCCTGGATTCGAATGAAGTCCTATTAATTTAATTCCTGCCATTTCTTTATCTAGATAACCTTCTTCAAAAAGAGTATTTAGAGCTCTAGATCCAGCTTTTGAAGTTTTAGTTAAGAATGGTAGTTCTACAACTGAACTTAAAGGAAATTGACCACCAATATATCCAAGAACTGTCCAAGATATATCTGCAACTCCTGAAGTTACTATATCGTATTGTTTGGGAGGACTTCCCAATACTCCTCCTGCATACATTTTTACATTTAAAGCACCATTTGAACATTTGTTTACCTTATCTGCCCAAGCAGCTAAAATCTTACTTGCTATAAATGCTTTTGGTGGTTCAAATGTTGCTAACTTTAATTCTGTAGCTGATGCCGTACTAATAATGCTTAAGGAAAAAATTCCTATAACAAAACCAATTATTTTCTTTTTCATGTTAATCCCCTCTTATTATTAAATAATTATCAGAAAGTTTAACTTGAAAATTAGATTATTTCATCCTTAATTGTATTAGATAAAGTACCAATTTCCGTGATTTCTATTTCAACATTATCTCCTGGCTTCATAAATATTGGAGGATTTCTTTTAAACCCTACCCCTCCAGGCGTACCAGTGACTAGTACATCGCCAGCTCTCCATGCCATTGCTTTAGAGACATAAGAAATTAAAATTGGAATATCAAAAATAAGTTGACTTAATTTAGCTTTTTGCATTACTTCACCATTTAATCTAGTTTCAATTGTTAGATTTTTATAATCATTAATATCTTCAGCTAAAACCATATGTGGACCAAAACTTCCTGTTTTTTCAAAGTTTTTACCCATTCCAAATTGTCTAGTGTGTCTCTGCCACTCTCTTACAGTGCTCTCATTATAACAAGAAAAACCAATTATATGTTTTAAAGCATCCTCAGGTTTTATATGTTTGCCGCCTTCACCCATAATTACTGCCATCTCACCTTCAAAATCTAAACTTTGTGAAACAACAGGTCTTTGAATTGGTTGTAAGTGTGCAGTTTGACTTTCCGGAAATCGATGAAAAATTACTGGATTCTCTTCAACTGTTCTGTTGGTTTCTTTAACGTGTTCACTATAATTTAAACCTACACAAATAATTTTTCCAGGATTCGGAATTAATGGTAAATATTCAATATCTGAGACATTAATATTGCCTGGATTATTTGTTACATAAGATTTTGCATCCTCTATTCCTTGATTTGAAATTAAATCTTTAAGTGTATTTGAATTAAATACTTTTCCAGTGAGATCTGTGATTTTATTATTATTTATAATACCAAACTTATTTTGTTCATTATGTTTAAAAGAAATAAATTTCATGATTAATACTTTCTATTTTTGAAACTATTTATATGTTAATGTTAAAATAATTTGAAGCAACATTTTTATGATTTCTAAAGTCAGTAAAGTTTTTGATTATTCGGCGATAGCTTCAGGTATTATTTTGTTTTTATTAGCTGTATTAACATTTTGTGATGTATTTGGGAGACGTTTTTTAAATTCACCAGTAACAGGTACAATTGAATTGGTTGAAATAGGAATGGCATTAGTAGCTTTCCTTGCGATGCCAAGAGCATTTTATTTAAATGCTAATGTTTCAGCAGATTTTATAAATAATTTAAATTTAGGTATATTTAAAACTTACTTGGTAATTTTAAAATTTGTTTTAATGATATCGATTATGTCTTTAATGGCATACTCTACTACTTTGACATCATATAAATTTATGAACAATCAAAGAGTAACAATTGATCTAGAGCTTTATTTTTATCCTTTTTATTTCATATGTTCTATTGGTATGTGGTTAAGTGTTTTTGCAATTATCATATGGTTTATCAAAACTATTTATAAAATTAATTCTAAAGCAGAGAATTTTTAATGGTTTTAGAGGCTGTAATAAATGGCGGATTATCTTTTGTTGCTGTATTAATTTTAATGGTATTAAATGTACCAATCGGAATTGCAATGTTGGTTGTTGGTTTTACTGGCTTTGCATTGATTTCAGGATTTGATCCTGCAATATTTGTTTTGGGAACTGCTCCTTTTGATGCTGTCTCAAAATATACATTATCAGTATTGCCTCTATTTGTTTTAATGGGAAATCTTGCAAACAGTTCAAACTTATCAAGAAATTTATATGACGCTGCTTATGCAATAGTGGGTCATTATAAAGGTGGTTTAGCAATGTCTACTGTTGGAGCATGTGCTGGGTTTGGCATGATTTGTGGATCATCAATTGCAACAGCAGCAACAATGTCTCAAATGGCAGGTCCTGAAATGAGAAGACATGGTTATAGTGATGCTTTAATCAGTGGTTCTATTGCGTCTGGTGGAACCCTTGGAATAATAATTCCACCAAGCGTTATATTGGTAATATATGCTTATTTAACTGAACAATCTGTTCAAGAATTATTTTTTGCTGCACTGATACCTGGATTAATAGCAGTGGTACTGTACATGATCGCTATTAGGATTTATCTTTTAATCTATCCCTCACAAGGTGGTTATGGAACAAAGATGCCATTAAAAGAGAGGATTTCTGCAATATCAAAAGTTTTTCCTATATTTTTAATATTTGCAATTATGATGGGTGGACTTTATTTAGGTTTTTTTACAGCAACTGAAAGTGCTGCAGTTGGAGTAATATTAGTTTTAATTTTTATTTTTTTTAGAGGTCAATTAAAGTTAAATCTTTTAAAAGAAGCTTTATGGACAACTATAAAAACAGTTGGTTCTTTATATTTAATTGTTATTGGTGCAAGTATATTTAATTATCTAATAACAGTCACACAATTGCCTTTTGCAGTTGTTGATTTTATAAACTATCTAGAACTAACACCACTAGGAATAATTCTAGTAATTTGTGCAATATATTTGGTTCTAGGAACTGTAATGGACTCTTTGGCAATGTTATTTTTAACTATTCCAGTATTTTATCCTGTAATTGTTGATGCTGGAATTGATCCTGTTTGGTTTGGTATATTTGCAGTAATAGTTGTTGAATTTGGATTGATTTCACCTCCTGTTGGAATGAATTTATTTGTTATTAAAGGTGTAATGCAAAAAACACCTTTGCAAACTATATGGTTTGGCACTCTTCCATTCTTAATGACTGACGTAATTAGGCTTGCTTTAATTATTGCTTTTCCTGCGATTTGTTTATATTTGCCTAGTCTGATGGCTCACTAGTATCTTTTATTTTTTTTATATAATTAAAATAAATAAAGCCAAAAATTGCACCTACAATCATTAAAATATATTGATAAAATTTTAATAATACAAACACTATTGGTAATTCTATACCTGGATTCCTAGCATAAAAATTATCTGTACCATCTTTATATAAATCCATTGGACCTAAAGTTGCATATAAACCAAAGATAAATATATAAATACAGGGCAATAAAGAAATAATTAATAAAATTCTATTTCCACGAATTAATTTTATTAAATTTGCAGATACTCCTACTGAAACTAGACAAATTAGCGACAATATTAAAGGATTCATTACCAAACTCCTATCATAATTCCATCATCTTTTGTATAATCTCTTTCTTTTAAAACAAATTCATCTGTTGCTGCAACCCTATTTTTTCTATTTGTAATTCTTTGAAGCAAAATATCCTTCATTTCATCAATAATTTTTTTATGATCTGATGATTGTCCTAAATCATTGAATTCATCTGGATCATTTTTTAAATCAAATAATTGAGGTGGGAAACCTTTGTAATAAATATACTTCCATCTATAATTTCTTATCATATATGCTCTTGCATCTGATGCTCCAATATTAAGAATTTTTCTTGCTTCATTAAATGAATAATCTATTTCACTAAATACACTATTTTTCCAATTAGGGACTTCATCTCCTCTTAAAATTGGTAACAATGATTGACCCTCAAGACGATGTTTACTTACTTTACTATCTACAGACTCTAAAAAAGTTGGAAGCAGATCAATAGCCTCTACAAATCTTTTTTCTCTTACTCCTCTATTATTATCTGACAAATTACTTGGATCATAAATTATCATTGGAACTTTAACAATTTGTTCATGAAAAAGCTCTTTTTCTCCTAGCCAATGATCGCCCTGATAGTCGCCATGATCTGATGTAAAAACTATCATTGTATTCTTCATATAATTTTTTTCTTCAAGAAATTTAAATAGTCTACCAAGATTATCATCTATTTGTTTTATCAACCCCATGTACCCTGAAAGAACAGTGTTTCTCACTTCTTCTCTTGAAAATGTCTTTGAAATATTATTTTCCATGAAAGCTTTGTAGACTGGATGATCTATTTCTTTTTCAGTATTACTTCGATGAACTGGGTAAAATTGATTTGAGGAGTAAATATTATGATAAGGGGCGGGAGCAATGTATGGCCAATGAGGTTTAATATATGATAAATGTAGAAACCAAGGCTTCTCTCCACTTTCTTGAATAAATTCCATTGATCTATTTGTCATAAATGCAGTTTCAGAATGTTCTTCTTTAACTCTTGCTGGTTTATTTGAGTTTCTTAACCTCCATCCACTCAAAATATTTCCATTTTCATCCTCTGATGAATTTGCCCAACTATCCCAAGGATTATCACCCTCATATCCAAGTTTGTTTAACCAGTCATTGTAAGATAGTTTTTTAGTTGAATTTTTAATATGGTTATTAGGATGAAGTCCGTCATCTCTCTCATAAGGATCAAATCCTGGTTCACTAACTGTCAGACCTATTTCTGTATCTTTTGAAATTCCAAGTCTATTCATTCCATCTATATCGGGTCTCATATGTGTTTTACCAACAACTCCAGTTCTAATTCCAGATTGCCTTAAATAATCTCCAATAGTTAACTCACCGATTGGTAAAGGTATTTGGTTCCAAGTTGATCCATGGCTAAATACTGTTCTTCCAGTATAATAGGATGCTCTTGATGGGCCACAAACAGGAGCTTGAACATAAGCTGACTCAAATATAACTCCTTTTTTTGCTAAACCGTCTATGTGAGGTGTTTTAAGGTGCGGATGACCATAACAAGAAAGATAATCAAATCTTAGTTGATCAGCCATTATAAATAAGATGTTTTTAACTTTATTCATTATCTATTAAACATTTGTTTTAAACCGATAGTTGATGCCTGGCATATACCTTTCTCTGTAATTAAACCTGTTACATATTTTGCTGGAGTTATGTCAAATGCTAAATTCATCGATTTACTGTTTTCAGGATAAATTAAAACTTTCTTAATATTATTTTTATCGTCTTTTCCTTCTATATAGGATAGTTCCTCAGAATTTCTTTCTTCAATAGGTATCTTATTATAATCTTTAGTTTCCCAATCAATAGTGGAGCTTGGTAAAGCCACATAAAAGGGTACATTATTATCATGTGCTGCTAATGCTTTTAAATATGTGCCAATTTTATTACAAACATCTCCCGTAGATAGAGTCCTATCTGTTCCAACAATACACATATCAACTTCACCTCTTTGCATTAAAATACCACCAGTATTATCTGTAATAATTGTATTTGGTATACCCTCTTCATTTAATTCAAACGAAGTTAGATTTGCTCCTTGGTTTCTTGGTCTTGTTTCGTCAACCCAAACATGGATAGGAATTCCTTTTTTATGTGCATGATAAATTGGTGAGGTAGCTGTCCCCCAATCTATAGTTGCTAACCACCCTGCATTACAGTGAGTTAAGATATGAACAGTTTTATTGTTTTTATTATAAATTTCCTCGATAATTTTAAGTCCATTAAATCCTATATTCTCACAAAATTTTACATCTTCATCACATATTGATTTTGCTTCTTCTAATGCCACATCTAATAAGTCATCAGACTTCACAAATGATAATTTATTATTCATTCTATGAACAGCCCATTGTAAATTTATGGCCGTAGGTCTTGAATTAACTAATTCTTCTGAACTTTTTTTAATGAAATCTAAATTTTTATTTTCTTGTATTGCCAATACTAATCCATAAGCAGCAGTTCCACCAATAAGAGGTGCTCCTCTTACCTCCATAGTTTTAATTGCTTTTACTGCATCTCTTATTGTCTTCAAATCTTTAACAACAAACTGATGTGGAAGTTTGGTTTGATCAATTATTTTTACTACATTATTTTCATACCAAATTGTTCTATATTTTTTTCCCTTTATTCTCATTTAATTGCTCCAAACCACAGGAAACCAATCCTTTCTCATTTTATCTCCTGAATTTAAATCTATTCCTTCAAAAGGTGGAGAAGTTTCTCCTTTTCTTTCAATGTATCTTACATCGTCTCCAATAAATCTTGCGGAGAATGCTTTACGACTTTTTTTGTCATTATTTCCTGAAGATGAATGTAAAACTTTAAAATTAAATAATATTGCATCTCCCATATTCATCTCTGCACTAAAAATATTTTTTTTATCTATATTTGGCATATCCATAAAATTCTTATTATTTTTATACCAAAAAGTTTCATTTGACCATTTGGTAGGCTTTACTAACATTGGTAACTTATGGGATCCTTTCAAAACTTTCAGGCAGTTATTTTTTGAAACGTTATCTAATGGTATCCAGAAACTTCCTGTATCATTTCCATCTACACAATAATATGGAAGATCTTGATGCCATGGGGTTTCTTTTTTTGTTCCAGGTTCCTTTAAGAAAATGTGCTCGTGAAATATTTGAACTTGATTAGATTGAGTTGATCGCGCAACAATTTCTGCTGCTGGTGAATTGAAAATAAAATCTTTAAACTCTTCAATTCTTTCCCAGTTGCAATAATCCTCAAAAAATCTCCCTTCTTGTTGTTTTGAAATATTTTCTCTTCCGTGTAAACTTGGGTTATTTAATACTTTGTGAAATCCAGTTTTAAGTTTTTCAATCCAAGGTAAAAAAACTTCTTTGATTAAAATTACACCATCATTTTTATAATTTAAAATTTGATTATCAGATAATTTTACTGTCACTTATTTAAAACTCTTCCAGCTACTGTTTTTAGTTTGTCTTTCGTTTTTTGTGATCTTTTTTCTGGGGCAGTAATTATAGCAACATCTAAGCAATTATTTGTTGGGTCATTCGGGTCAATATGAGTATCAAAATTATCAATAAGATTTTTAATCATACTTTTTGCTTTAGAAGCATTATTTAATAATACTTTTATCACTTGCTGCACATCAACATTTTCATGATCTGGATGCCAACAATCATAATCAGTCACCATTGAGACAGACGCATATCTAATTTCTGCTTCTCTTGCTAATTTGGCTTCAGGCATATTTGTCATTCCTATCACATCGGCTTTCCATGATCTGTAAAGGTTCGACTCAGCTAAAGTTGAAAATTGTGGACCTTCCATTACTACATAAGTTCCTCCCTTTTGATAATCTATTCCTTCTTTTTTAATTGCATCCTCACATGCATTCATTAAACCCTTAGAGGTTGGGTGTGCCATTGATACATGAGCAACTATTTCATCTTCAAAAAAAGTTTTGTTCCGAGCAAATGTTCTGTCTATAAATTGGTCAATAATAACAAATTTACCGGGAGGCAAGTTTTCTTTTAAAGAACCAACTGCAGAGACAGAGACAATATCTGTTACACCCAATTGTTTTAATGAGTCAATGTTTGCTCTAAAATTTATGTTTGATGGTGAAATAAAGTGTCCTTTACCATGTCTTGGTAAAAAATAAACTTCCTTATTTTTATAAATTGTTTTTAAAATCTGATCTGATGGTTTTCCCCAAGGAGTGTTTAAATCTAATAATTCTCTATCTTTAAACTCTTCTACGTCGTATAGACCACTTCCACCTATTATTGCTAATTTATTATTTGCCATGTAAAAAGTAATTATATTGTATTTATAAATAACTATTATGAATTTAAAAGATTATATTCGCTCAATAAAAGATTATCCTAAAAAGGGTATTTTATTTAGAGATATAACTACTTTAATAAAGAATGAGAGAGCTTTTGAGGAAACAATTAATCAAATCGTTGCAAGATCCAAAAAATTTAAGGTAGATAAAATAGCTGCAATTGAATCACGTGGTTTTGTATTTGCATCTGCTGTTTCTTACATATTAAAAAAACCATTTATAATGCTAAGAAAAAAAAACAAACTTCCTGCTGATGTACACTCAGTTGATTTTAATCTTGAATATGGAACAGCAACAATAGAAGTTCATAAAGACTCAATATCAGAAAATGACTCTGTTCTTATAATAGATGATTTAATAGCAACAGGTGGAACTGCAGAAGCTGCAGCAAAACTAGTAGAGGTTTCTAAAGGAAATATTGCAGCCTTTATATTTGTCATAAATCTTTTTGATTTAGGTGGTTGTGATAATCTTTTAAAAAAAGGTTACAAAGTTGAAAATTTGATGGATTTTCCTGGTCATTGATGTGGTAGCGGGAAGTGGGATCGAACCACTGACCTCGGGCTTATGAGTCCCGCGCTCTAACCAACTGAGCTACCCCGCCATAAATTCCTGAAAGTTATAATAGGAATTTTATATAACGCAATCAACTATTAAAAAAATTAGCTTTTTTTAACTCCTGTAGGATGTGGAACTCCATCAATTATTAATTTTGGTTCAACACTTACATCAATCAATTCAGAACGTTTATCCAAATAAGATTTAACACTTTCGATAGACATTATGTCCTCCAGAAATTTTTCTAATCTAGGAAATTTTTTTATTAATGAAGGATCTAACAATTTGGATAAATCTAAATGATGAAACGTGACAAAATCACATGCTCTTGGCTCATCATAAATAAAGAATTTTTTATCGTTATTCTTCATGGCTTTTTCAAGGTCCTCAAATCTAGATATTAAAAAAGGCATCATATCATCTCTTTTTTTTATAAACTTTTCTCCTGTTGCAAAATTGACAGTTGGATTCAGTGGCATAAATAACTCTTGGGCACTTTGCATGATTGCGTTTGCTTTTGCATTTAATATTGGATCAGTAATATTGATACCTGCCAAATTTTCCGTGAAAGTCATTATTGCCATACTTTGACAAATTTCATGTTTTTTATCGATCACTAACATGGGTAATTGTTTAAAAGGAATATTTGGTTTTACCTCTGACCAGTCCTTCCCATAATAATCCCATGACATAACATCATCATACTCAATATTAGTATAATGAAATAATAAACGAGGAGCTTCTGCAAGCGCTCTCATTTTGAAATAAATTAATTCCAATTTATGTTT